>DAITMC010000103.1:0-11995 GCA_036835365.1 Saprospiraceae bacterium | reverse complement strand
AGTTTTCGCAAATTGGATAGGGTCATTACCGTTTATGCCCCTATGGAGGTGCGCATTCAACGTGTGATGCAGCGCGACCAAGTGAGCAAAAGCCAAGTAATGAGTAGAATTGAAAAACAACTTTCTGATGCGGACAAGATACAATTAGCTGATTTTGTGGTTACTAATAATGGACAGACCTTATTGATTCCACAAATTCAACATATTCACCAACGATTATTACAATCCTTATGTTAAAATTCCAACCCAATACAGAAATTGTCCTTAAGGAAATTAGAAGTATTGCCGATTTTATGAATAATGGCTTTTCCGCCGAAAATTGCATTTTTCAAGGTATTGATTTCACTCAACTTAACCCCGATTGGGAAAAAATTAAAATCGAAAATACTGTCTTTTTGGGTTGTAACCTAACTAAGTCCGAAGAAATTAGCCTTATGCAAAGAGGTGCTTATGTTTACGTTAGACCCGATAACTTGTTATATGACCCTTTCAGAACGCAGCTTTACACTTGTAAAGAATTGATGGAAGGTTTTTCAGAAGAGCAGGACAATAGTTACGATTTCAAGATTTATCAGCAATTCTCTAAATATCGCCTCAATCCACCGATACAAGAAGCCCTCTGGCAGCGCATTCACGATTATTCGATTGACCATGCTCTGCGCGATTTACTGCAATTTGACCATCAGGGAATGACGCAAAAAAAATGTGTTGGTTTCATGGGTGGGCACGGTACTTTACGCACCGACCCTTACTATGAAAAAACGGCATTAACTGCCAAATTATTTACCGAAGCAGGCTATTTCGTCGTTTCTGGAGGCGGACCAGGTATTATGGAAGCCGCTAATTTAGGGGCGTATTTTGCTGGACGACCAAAACGCGATTTAGACAATGCCTTGCGTATATTGAGTGCAGCCCCTCACTACACGGATAAATGCTATCATCGGCAAACGAACAAAGTGATTGAAAAATATCCAAAAGGACAAATTAGCTTAGCTATTCCCACTTGGTTCTATGGTCATGAACCGAGCAACCTTTTCAGTACTCACATTGCTAAGTACTTTTCCAATAGCATCAGAGAAGATACTTTGCTTGCGGTTTGTTTATACGGCGTTGTTTTTGCACCAGGTAGCGCAGGCACTACACAAGAAATCTTTCAAGAAGCAACACAAAATCATTATGGCACATTCAATTATTACAGTCCGATGGTCTTCCTTAGTAGAGAACAATACGAAGTCAACACGTTGATTTATCCGCTGTTACGTCAATTAGCATGGGGCAAGGAATACTACCACATGTTGCATCTAACCGACGAGCCAAAGGATGTATTGAAATTCGTTCAAAGTCATCCTCCTGTAAAGTGTGGATAAATTAGTTTTGGATATTAAAATTGGTTGTCTATATTTGCCCTTGTTGCTTGCGATTCCCTAGCGTTGCGCCTGAACAAAAATACAGTGCGTTAAATAATTACATTCCCTGAACATTTTTGTACATTTTCATGAAGCTAAATTGATTTTAATTTAGCTAAAACTACATTGTAATTAATTAGGACACTATGGATAAATTGGACACGGATAAGTTAATAGTAACTTACATTAAGCACTTAAAGAATGCCATTTCAGCACAATGGACTGTCAGAAAAGCATTAACCATTTTAGTAGTCGCAGGTGTTGCAGGTGCTGGAGTTTTTTTTCCACTCAATCAAGCACAGAAAAAAAACCTTTCCTCCCGATTAGCTCCTGTTGAGGATATTGCCATTGGTGCACTTCCGATTATTCAACCTACCATCAAATACGGTTTCGCAATTGATACCTTTCATGTAGTAGAGGGGGTTATCAAATCGGGTGTGTTTTTTGGTGATTTATTGCAAAAACACCATATTGGTTATCCAACAATTGAAACATTAGTCCAAAATTCAAAAGAAGTTTTCAACATTAATAGGCTAGTCGTTGGCAAGAACTACATGATTTTAGCTAAAGACAGCACCCAAGCAGCAGATTACTTCATCTATGAGCCAAGTCCTTTTGAGTATATCGTTTTTGATCTAAAGGATAGCCTCAATGCCAAAATCATAAAACGACCTGTTGTTACCAAAACAGAGGTTGCAGGTGGCATTATCAAAAGTAACCTCTGGAATACCATGGTTAAAAGAGGAATGAATTTTGAACTTGCCGTTAAAATGGAAAGTGCACTACAATGGTCTATTGACTTCCATCGAGTACAACCCAACGATGAGTTCAAGTTGATTTATGATGAGCAATTTATTGACGGTAAGTCAGTAGGGATTGGCAACGTTCATGCTGCTTATTACAAAACGGGTAAAGACGAGTTTCATGCTATTTTCTATGAAACCGACGATATTGAAAAAAAAGGCTACTATGACATTGAGGGCAGACCTATGAATAAAGGCTTCTTGAAAGCACCTGTTAAAACCTTCCGCATTTCTTCTGGTTTTAATCTTACCCGCTTTCATCCTATTTTGAAAAGAGTGAAAGCACATTTGGGCACAGATTATGCCGCACCTTATGGAACGCCTATTCACGCAGTGGGCAATGGTACTATCACAAAAATGGGCTACACTAAAGGTAATGGCAACTATATCAAAATAACACACGATAAAACTTACGAAACACAATACCTACATATGCAAGGCTTTGCAAAAGGTATGAAAGTAGGCAAACCCATTCGACAGGATGAAATCATCGGTTATGTCGGGTCAACAGGACTAGCCACAGGACCACATGTTTGCTTTAGATTTTGGAAAAACGGGCAACAGGTTAATCACTTAGCCTTAAAGTTTCCACCACCCAATCCCTTGCCAGAAGAAGATTTGCAACAGTTTATTCCTATTCGAGATGAGTATTTAAAAGCACTCAATGACTTAACACTAGAGCGTAATGAAGAGGAAACAACATCACTTGGCAATCCGTAGATAAGGCGGGTATAGTAAAGACGAGAAGTTTTTTATTTACTCCATCACTAAAAATGGTAGCCATCTCCTAGCGATAGTTACCATTTTTTACTTAATTCTCCATAAAAAATTTGTGCTAAGATAATTTTTTCCATATACTTCACTTCTTTTTCCTTATTTTTAGCTTTCAATTTTGTAAAAACCAACTTTAAATTTTCATCTGATTAATTTCATTTCATCATTGTTTAAAAAAAAGTTATGAGTAAAACAAGACGAGACTTTATCAAAAAAACAGGAATTATTACACTAGGAGCAACAGTTGGTATGTCCGCCAAAAGCTATGCCAATATTTTAGGTGCTAACGACCGCCTAGTGGTTGGTGTAGCGGGTGTAAAAAGTAGAGGTAGAGCCTTAATACAAGGTGTTTCAAAAGTACCCAACACTAGCATCAAGTACATTTGCGATGTGGATAGTCGAGAGGAAACCACCTCGGCTGCCTTAGTATCTAAAGAAAACAATAACACACCAAGTTTTTTTGTGGATATCCGTAAAATGTTGGAGCAAAAAGACATGGATGTACTTATGATTGCCACGCCCGACCACTGGCATGCGCCAATGACGCTCATGGGTTTGCAAGCAGGCAAGCACGTTTATGTAGAAAAACCTTGCGGACATAATGCAAGAGAAGGAGAGCTGTTAATTGAGGCACAGAAAAAATACGGTAAAGTTGTACAAATGGGCAATCAGCAACGGTCTGCGCCTACTTCCATTCAAGCCGTCAAAGATATCCGTGAGGGTGTAATTGGTGAGGTCTATTTTGGAAAAGCTTGGTACTACAATAGTAGAAGTTCTATTGGTGTGGGTAAGCAAACAGCCATTCCAGATTGGTTGAACTGGGATTTATGGCAGGGTCCAGTACCTCGAACAGCGTTCAAAGATAACTTAGTGCATTACAACTGGCACTGGTTCTGGCATTGGGGTACAGGTGAAATCTGCAATAATGGAACACACGAAATTGATGTTTGTCGTTGGGCTTTAGGCGTGGATTATCCCACAAAAGTAAGCTCATCGGGGGGTCGCTACCACTTTAAAGACGATTGGGAATTTTACGACACCCAAATTACTAACTTCGAGTTCGCCAACAATAAAATGATTTCTTGGGAAGGTAATAGCTGCAACCCTTACCGAATAAGCGGTACAGATAGAGGGGCAAGTATCCACGGCACAAAAGGAACAATCATATTAACCAGAAACTACTACCGTTTATATGATATGGACAACAAATTGGTTAAAGAAATGACCGAATCAGAAATGTCGGCTACGACTAATGTTGTAGGTGGCGGTGGCTTAGACGCTTATCATATTAATAATTTTGCAGATGCTATTCGCAAAAGCACACCTCAGAACTCTGATATTACCGAAGGTCACAAAAGTGTACTATTATGTCATCTGGGAAATATTTCTCAAAAAATGGGTACTTCATTAACAACTAACCCAACTAATGGTCGCATTCTCAATAATAAAAAAGCGATGAAGATGTGGGGACGTGAGTATGAAAAAGGTTGGGAAATGAAAGTGTAAGCCTATTGAGATGTTTAGTTGTTGAATGGTTGATTCCTTAACAAATAGGCAACTAAACATCCAAACAACTCAAAAAATGCCTGTCACATTACCTTAAGATTGTTACCTTTAAATTACTATTTGTTGATAGTACGCTTATCGTAGTAACATTCTAGTATATTTGAATAAAAATTGAGAGAAGATGTACTAACCTATTCAAAAAAGGGTATGATGGTAGCTAAAAAAAAGTGTAATCAAGATTGGTAGGCAAATGAATTACTTATGTCGCAATGTTTTCTGAGCTGTGATTGGGGCACGTCATCATTTCGGCTCAAGTTGGTGAACCAACAATCGGGAAAAATACTAGCCACACTGAAATCGCATCAAGGTGTAAAACAGACTTTTTTTGAATGGGAAAAAAATGCTAAAGAAGACCAGGCTACCTTTTATCAAAAACTACTCCAAAATGCGATTGACCAAATGAGTCAAAAGCTCAACCAGAATCTGGATCACCTTAAAATAGTGCTTTCTGGTATGGCTTCTTCTTCAATGGGCATGAAAAAACTGCCCTATGCTTCACTACCTATGCCTTTGGATGGCAGTCAACTTATCGTTGATAGACTTCCTGCCAACGCTATCTGTCGCCATGATATGTATTTAATCTCAGGATTGAGTAAAGCTGGAGATGCCATGAGAGGTGAGGAAATACAAGCCATAGGCTGGAATCAAGTAAGTGCATTTATGCCTAAAAAGTGCTTATTAATCATTCCAGGTACTCACGCTAAACATTTGGTGATTGAAGACGAATACATTATAGATTTTAAGACTTATATGACTGGGGAGCTTTATGAAATCATTAGTGCTAATAGTATATTAAAAAACTCCATACAAGCCACTCAAGCATGGGACTATCCCAATAAAGATGCCTTTGCAACAGGAGTAAAAGAAGCACAAACCGCTAATATTAGTAATCAACTTTTTTCTATTCGTGCTAGAAATTTAGAAGGTAGTCTAAACAAAATAGAAGCTGCTTATTATTTAAGTGGGCTACTTATCGGTTATGAATTAAAAGAATGTGCTAATATGCCCTACCCTATTGTACTTTGCTGCTCTTATAAATTTGACCAAATGTATCAGTATGCCTTATCTTTGTTAAAGTTGAAAGAAAAAACCATTATCCTTTCCCAAGAGAGTGTAGAAGACCTCGCTGTTTGGGGACAAATGACTGTTTTAGAATAAAATATTGAACCAACTTTTTTACAATGTTACTCCTACTTTTAGTGCTTAGCGTTATTTTCATTGTCGTTCTGACTACGCGCCTAAATGTTCATCCATTCTTAGCACTTCTCGGAGCGGCGCTACTCTTTGCTTTACTTTCGGGAATGTCGTTTGCTACTATTGTTCAATCCATTAACGAGGGTTTTGGAGGTACTTTAGGAAAAATTGGTTTAGTCATCATCTTGGGGGTTATCATTGGTGCTTTTTTAGAATACTCTGGTGGAGCTTTCCGACTAGCAGAAGCCGTACTTCAAATCATCGGTCGCAAAAGAGTGCATGAAGCTATGGGCATCATGGGCTTTATCGTCGCTATTCCTGTCTTTGTGGATAGCGGATTTATCCTACTCAATCCGCTCAATAGAAGCATCTCTAAACAAGCTAAAGTCTCATTAGCAGGCACATCGGTTGCATTAGCATTGGGCTTAATGCTTACTCATGTAATGGTTCCCCCCACGCCTGGACCTATCGCAGCGGCTGGAATACTAGGCGCAGACGTGGGCTTAGTGATGCTGATTGGTTTAAGTATTAGTGCCACAACGCTTGTTTTTGCTATTCTTTTTGCCAAGCACATTGCTTCAAAAATTTATATTGACCCCGCACCAGAATTGACAGAAGAAGAAGTTATACAGAAAATAAAAAATTCGCCATCCGTTTTCAAATCCTTTCTTCCTATTTTAATTCCCATATTATTAATTGTTGGAAAATCTATAATGGAATTTAGTTTCGCTAAAGATACCTTACAAAATAGTTTTGCTCAACTCCTACTTTTTGTCGGAACACCAGTCATTGCGCTATTTATTGGTATGCTATTATCCTTTTTATTACCCAAAAAGCTATCACAAGATGCTTTCTCTACGAATGGATTGGTCGGAAAATCTATAATGAATGCTGCCAATATATTACTCATTACAGGAGCAGGTGGTATTTTTGGGACTATTCTACAAAATTCAAATCTTGCCGAGTTGCTCGCCAATACTTTATCCGGCTTTAAACTAGGGGTTTGGCTTCCCTTCTTATTGGCAGCCGCCATCAAAACAGCTCAAGGCTCTTCCACCATCGCGATTATCACCGCAGCTTCTATTGTTGCGCCTTTGTTAAGTAGCATTGGCTTTGATACAGCAATGGAAAAAGCCATAGCCGTAGTGGCTATTGGTGCAGGCTCAGCCGTTATCTCCCATGCCAATGATAGCGCCTTTTGGGTAGTCACACAACTTTCTAGCATGGACGTAAAAACAGGTTACCGCATTTATTCTACGGGCACTTTACTTATTGGTATTGTTGCAGCGACGCTATTGTTTTTACTCTCGTTATGGGTTTAATTTTTGACCTCATCTTTGACCGTATTCACTAAATTTGTTGAAAATATTCTAAACCATGACTATCGAAATCATTATCAAATACATTCATTTTATTACCATTTTTGCTATTGTTGGCTCGTTGGTGAGCGAACATTTATTGCTCAAAGACAACATGACTAGAGCAGAAATACAAAGACTTTCTATTATTGATGGCGTTTATGGATTAAGCACAATTGTTCTACTTGGTGCGGGGTTAGCCCTTTGGTTCTGGGTAGGTAAACCAGCGGAGTTTTATTCCAAAAACTGGATATTCCACCTCAAATTAACCATGTTTGCCGCACTAGGTTTACTTTCTATTTATCCAACTATTTTCTTTCTAAAAAATAGAAAAGGAGAAAATACAGAAGAGTTGGTCGCTATTCCCAACACCATCAAATGGATGTTGCGCTTGGAGTTGTTATTATTATTCCTCATGCCTCTTTTTGCGACCTTAATGGCAAGGGGAATTGGTTATTTTGGTGAATAATTCATTCTTTTAATATCTTCATGGCTCAACAACTTAATGATGAGGGTACTAATTGCAACCGATAGTTTCAAAGATGCACTTACAGCGCAAGCCGTTTGCGAAGCCATAGCAAAAGGCTTTCACCTTGCCAATCCTAATATACAAACGACTATCCAACCGCTTGCTGATGGAGGGGAAGGGACGCTACAAGTTCTAATGGCGCATCAACCCTGCACTATGCAGTATCTCGAAGTATTCGACCCGTTGTTTAGGCCCATGGAAGGGCATTATGCTTTATCCGAAGATGGACAAACCGCTTTTATTGAGATGGCAGTCGCCTCTGGCTTGGAGTTATTGACATCTAACGAACGCAATCCATTACAAACCAGCACGTTCGGCACAGGTCAACTCATTTTAGATGCCATACAAAAAGGCGTAACAAAAATTTTCTTGGGCATTGGTGGAAGTGCTACCAATGATGCAGGCATGGGCATGGCACATGCTCTAGGGTATCGCTTTTTGGATAATCAAGGACATGAATTAAGCCCGATTGGTGAAAATCTACGTCGGGTAAACAAAATTGATGGCAGTCAGTGTCAACACAGAGTAGCATTACAAACGCAACGAATTGAGGTTAAAATTATTTGTGATGTCAACAATCCGCTTTACGGTGCTTCAGGAGCAGCTCACGTTTATGCGGCGCAGAAAGGCGCAACATCAGCTATGATTGAACAACTAGATGCTGGCTTACAGCATTTTGGCAATTTATTGCATCAACAATTTAATCGAGATTTTTCTTCGCAGCTTGGAGCAGGGGCAGCAGGAGGTATGGGGGCAGGTTGTGCTGCTTTTTTAAATGCCTCCTTACATTCTGGCGTAGCATTAATTCTACACCATATTGGCTTTGAAGAGCATCTAAAACAAGCAAACTTACTCCTTACTGGCGAAGGCAAGTTAGATGCTCAAACACAAAGCGGCAAACTTATTAAGGGCTTGACGCAAATAGCAGCGCAATACAACGTTCCGGTTGTTGCACTATGTGGTGCACTGGAAACCAATCCAGAAGCTATCAAAGCACTAGGTTTAAAAGCAGCATTCTGTATTCAAACCAAACCAGTAGCTTTATCTCAAGCACTGCAAGAAACCGCCACTAATTTGACCAACACTGCTTTCAATATCGCACAAATCTGGTTCAGAAATTAACAAATGCTAACACATGCTTTTCCATTACTTCTAACGTGCCGGCATCTTTAATTTTATCATTTTCTATGAGGGTTTCGATGCGAGAAATAGGCAATTGTTGAGGCATCACAATGGCTCCCATGTGTTGTAAAATATGAGTGAGTTGATCCATTCCGCGCAAGTTACCTGCTCGCCCTGAAGCTGTGCCCACCAAAGCGACCTTTTTGTTCTTGAAATTCGTACTATAATTACGGACAGAAACAGCATCAATAAACAATTTTAAAGCACCAGTAATACCGCCGTTGTACTCTGGTGAAATGATGTAAAACTTATTAGCAGCACTGATAAATCTGTCTTGTAAATAGATGACACTTTCCGCTTGGTTGCCTTTTTCATACATTTCTGGGAAAAACCAATCATGTGGCACTTGGTCTAAACTTAAATGCTTTACTTCCTCATTAGCATAGTTGAGCAGTAGTTCATAAAAGTGCTGTGCAAAAACATGAGAATTATTATTTAAACGGTTTGTACCGTTAATCACTGTAATCATGGATGAATGTTAGTTAATTGTACTAAAACATTACAAAAGAAATAAAGGGGTATTTAGTTCATGTTACCCCTTTATTTTCCCTTAAACGCCTCTATCCAATACGACATTCACCTTCATTTCTTTTTCTTCTCTCAAAATAGTAATTGTTACGGTTTCGCCTGGTTTGTGTTTTTCTAAGGCAAGAATGAGGTCGCTGTAATTTTTAATTTTATTGTTGTCAAGGCTAGTAATGATGTCTCCTAGTACGATTCTGCCATATTTATCGCGAAGAGTGCCTTGCAAACCCGCTTTGGCGGCACCACTATTTTCAACAATGCCCATAATGAGTACACCTTCCACGTTCAACTGCTGACGAGCAGGATAGATACCTAAAGTAGGTCGGTTAATCCTACCATATTGAATCAAATCAGGTACTACCCATTTTACAGCATCTACTGGAATAGAGAAACCGATACCAGCATAAGCTCCCGAAGGAGAATAAATTGCCGTATTCACGCCAATGAGCTGACCGGCAGAATTGAGTAAAGGACCACCCGAATTGCCTGGATTAATAGCAGCATCTGTTTGAATCACATCTTGGATGGTTACCCGCCGATGGACTCAATCTCGCGCCCTAATGCACTCACAATACCCGTAGTCAATGTCTGGTCTAATCCAAAAGGATTACCAATGGCATAAGTAGTTTGTCCTACCCTCAATCGTTCAGAATTACCTATCGGAATAGGGCGAAGCGATGCAATAGGGGCATTGATTTTCAGAACGGCTAAGTCTTTCTCGGGAGCAATGCCGACTAAATCCGCATCCCAGGTACTGCGGTCAGAAAAAGTAACGGTGGCTTTGTCGCCTTTTTCGGCTACTGTTTGCACCACATGATAATTGGTGATAATGTGTCCTGATTTATCCCAAACAAAGCCAGAGCCTGTACCTCTTGGCACTTCTGTAATATTGGTGCTAAGATAATTGCGTTGGCGTGCCAATGTGGTGATGAATACAACAGAAGGTGCTGCTTTTTCAAATAAACGAATCGTAGATTTTTCTTCACTACTCAAACTGTTTTCAGCTTCTTCTTCGCTTGCACTAAACGCTAAGTCCGCATGTTCCTCCTCGACGGTTGTTGCTGTGGTCTCTTTATTTTCGTTTTCCGTATTGCTTTTCCAAGCAGTGCCAATGAAGAAACCAGCTACCAAAAGAACAATACCTAAAATTACATTTGACGTTTTCAATGGATACAAATTTTTTGTTAAACAATGGGTCAATGATTTTAAATCTTAACAGAACAACAATTCTGGTTTAGGAGAGTTTTTTGTAACTTAAATTATTGTACCTCAATAAAAGTATCTGTTGACCTACCTATGAACTGAACTAGCTGTTCATCATTAGAAATTGGATGGAGACAACCGAAGGACTTTCCCACAGCCTAGCGTGTTGAACCCATTGTGTTAACTGCTCCGTCATCATACATTCGACCCCACAGCCAAATGCAAATTAGTAGCTGAACGATGCAATCCTATCGAAAACCAGCAACTAAAATTTGTTTTATAGGTTTTTTTGGAGTTACTCCTTTAGCAATAAAAAGAATAATATGGTATTTCCAATCGGTGATGATCAGGTGAAAGGTGGACATTTTCCCCTATTTAGCTATGTTTTTATTTTGATTAATCTTGCTGTTTTTGTTTATGAACTAATGCTTATGCAAACTGACGGCATAGATGCTTTTTTTATGACCTATGGTGCTATTCCTACCGAAACTATACGCGGAGAGCGTTTATTTACCCTTTTAACCAGTATGTTTATTCACGGTGGTTGGATGCATTTTGTAGGAAATATGCTATTCCTTTGGGTTTTCGCCGATAATATAGAAGCGGTAATCGGCAACTTCAGGTTTATATTATTTTATCTCATTGGTGGTTTAGCTGCCCATTTTGCTCATATTTACTTCAATTTGGGAAGCACGGTTCCTACCATTGGTGCAAGCGGTGCTATTTCAGCAGTTATGGGAGCTTATTTAGTTATGTTTCCCACATCTCGCATAAAAATGTTGTTCTTCGTTTTCGTATTTCGCATTCCCGCCGTTCTTTTCTTAGGATTTTGGATTTTTCAGCAGTATAATCAAGGAGTTGCCTCACTTTCCATCGTAGAGGACTCCAATGGGGTAGCTTGGTGGGCACATATTGGAGGTTTTGTGTTTGGAGTGTTGGCAGGCATTTACTATCGCTTGCAAGGGCTAACCGAAAACGCCCTTGTCTCTAGGTAGATTTAGTGCTTTTCTTTTTTTATTTAATTGTTTTTCAATTATTTAGCTCTTTTAGCGTCGTTATTTTACGCTGAATAAGATAATTACTAGGATAGTAACTGACCATTCCTGCATTTTCTATAAAAAAGTAGTATTCTATTGCTTTATTGCCCTTACTCGGAATAATAATGCTGTAAATATTATCGCCTTCCATGTCGTCGCCCTCTACACCGTCATCGTGCAAATAAGCTGCTGTAAAAGGTTGTTTATCATCATAACGATAGTAAATTACTACGCTCGTAGAATAGCGATCTACCGTAATCTTAAACGTGAAATTCGTAACGGGTTGATTATTTTTTTTATTTTCTATTTCAATTTGCTTTATCTGAGAAGGGAGCATGCTCAACAATGGATGATTCCTTAAAAAGGAAGCCCTTGCCGCTGCAAATCGAGCCAGTCCTGGTATTTGAATTAGATTTCC
>DAITMC010000102.1:8104-12002 GCA_036835365.1 Saprospiraceae bacterium | reverse complement strand
GCCGACTTGAACCTATTAGTCATTCGGAGACTTTAAAAGACCAACAAACCATTATGTTTAATTACGAAATAGTGGAAGATGCTATGTCTATTTGTATGGCGGGAAAAATAGTGCGTCTTACCTGTTTAGAAGTAATGGCAGATTAAATAGACAAATTTCAATATCTAGGGGCTAAACGAGTAATATGAATAAAAATTTAGATTCAACAGGAAGTAGCTACAATGCAGAGGAGTTGCAAATTGAAAAAGCATTGCGTCCTAAGATGTTAAATGATTTCAGTGGGCAACCTAAAATTGTGGATAATCTTGAAGTATTCATTGGTGCAGCCAAAATGAGAGGGGAGGCACTCGATCATACTTTATTGCATGGACCACCCGGTCTGGGCAAAACGACGCTTTCCCATATTATTGCCAATGAAATGGAAGCAGAAATGAAGATGACTTCTGGTCCTGTCCTTGAAAAACCAGGTGATTTAGCAGGGTTACTTACCAACTTAAAAAATGGGGATGTGCTTTTCATTGATGAAATCCATCGCCTTAATAATGTAGTGGAAGAATACCTTTACTCCGCTATGGAGGACTTCAGGATTGACATTATGATTGATAGCGGTCCGAATGCGAGAAGTATTCAAATTTCGCTTGAACCCTTTACGCTTATAGGTGCTACCACGCGTATGGGCTTGCTTACTGCTCCTATGCGTGCGCGATTTGGTATCAACTGTCATTTGGATTACTACGATGTTCCTACGCTCATCAATATCATACAGCGCTCTGCTAAACTTTTGCAGGTGCCTATCACCGACGACGGTGCGCATGAAATAGCGAGAAGAAGTCGTGGCACACCTCGAATTGCGAATGCCTTGCTGCGTCGTATCCGCGATTTTGCACAAGTGAAAGGCAACGGTACCATTGATAGTAGTATTGCTCAGTTTGGCTTATCGGCGCTCAATGTGGACGAAGGCGGTTTGGATGAAATGGACAATAAAATTCTTTCTACCATCATCCATAAATTTAAGGGCGGACCAGTGGGGCTTAGCACCATAGCCACTGCCGTAGCTGAAGAAGCAGGCACTATTGAAGAAGTACATGAACCCTTTCTGATTATGGAAGGCTATATTCAGCGCACTCCTCGCGGTCGGGAAGTAACAGAAAAAGCCTACCGACACTTAGGGGTTGTACCGCCAGCACAGACAGGGAAGTTGTTTTGAGAGATAGGGACACTTATTGGAGATGAGTAGTTAGACAAAATTGTTTATTTGCTTACACAACTTACTGTTAGTAAACAATTAAACTGCTCTAGTTACTTATAATAGCAATATAAAAATCATGTTTAGCATAAGCTTTTGGATATTAGTGTAAGTTTTGTCATCTTGCTTAGGAATAAAATATAATTAGAATATGAGTAAGTTATACGGTTGTTTATTTTTCTTATTGTGGGTAGTCGCTTACGCAATGAATGCGCAATCTACGGATACGACCATTGCAAAGAAAGTGGTAAATATGCAAGCCTACAAGGGCTATTTCAAGTTTTACTGGGAGGAAAAAACAGGAAAAATATGGCTTGAAGTAGATAAATGGAATGAGGAGTTTTTGTATGTCAATGCACTAACGGAAGGATTAGGCTCAAATGATATTGGGCTGGATAGAAATCAATTAGGCAATACACGCATCGTTAAGTTTGTGCGCAGCGGTCCTAAAATTATGCTTTTACAACCTAATTATGACTTTCGAGCTATTAGTGAGAATGAAGATGAACGAAAATCGGTGGAACAAGCTTTTGCAAAATCCATCATTTGGGGCTTTAAAGCAGAAGCAGAGGAAGGCGATAAAGTGCTGATTGATATGACTGCCTTTTTGTTGCGCGATGCACATGGCGTAATTACCAAATTGGCTGCCAATAATCAAGGAACATATAAAATAGATGATGCACGCTCTGCCATTTTTTTAGAGCGCACTAAGAATTTTCCCAAAAACTCAGAAATGGAAGCTACAGTTACGTTCGCAGGTGATCCTAAAGGTGGACAGGTGCGCAGTGTGGCGCCTTCGCCTGATGCCATTACCTTGCGGATGCACCACTCCTTCATCCAATTGCCGGATGACAACTATCAACCGCGCATGTTTGACCCTCGTGCAGGTTATTTCAATATTAGTTACATGGATTATGCTACGCCAATTAGCGAACCTATCACCAAACGATTTATTGCACGCCACCGTTTGCAAAAAAAAGATCCTAGTGCAGCAATAAGCGAACCCGTAGAGCCGATTATTTATTACTTGGATAGAGGTACTCCAGAGCCTGTACGCTCTGCCTTGCTCGAAGGAGCATCCTGGTGGAATGAAGCCTTTGAAGCGGCAGGTTATAAGAATGGTTTTCAAGTGGCTATTTTGCCTGAAGATGCCGACCCTATGGATGTTCGTTATAACATGATTAACTGGGTGCATCGCTCGACCAGAGGTTGGAGTTATGGTAGTTCCGTGATCGACCCACGTACAGGCGAAATCATCAAAGGGCATGTACTGCTTGGTTCATTAAGAGTACGTCAGGATTTTTTAATTGCACAAGGGTTAGTTGCTGCTTATGCCGATGGCAAAACACCAGACCCTCGTTTGGAGGAAATGGCATTGGCACGCCTTAGACAATTATCGGCTCACGAAGTGGGACATACCTTGGGCTTGGCACACAATTTTGCAGCCAGCATTAATAATCGTGCTTCGGTAATGGATTATCCGCATCCTTTTATCACTTTAAACGAGCAAGGAGAAGCTGATTTCTCCAATGCTTATGCCACAGGTATTGGCGAATGGGATAAGCGCGCTATCATCTATGGCTATCAAGAGATTCCCGAAGATAAAAACCAAGCACAAGCATTGAAGGACATATTAACGACTACTTACTCCACCATGAATCTTGCCTACCTCACCGACCAGGATGCTCGCCCCGCCTATACCGCACACCCTTATGCCCATTTGTGGGATAACGGCGAAAACCCGATGACTGAACTTAGGCGAATCATGAACAATAGAAGCATTGCACTCAATAAACTAAGTATATACCATATTCCACTTGACGCACCAATAGCCACACTTGAAAATGTGCTAGTGCCATTATACTTATCGCATCGCTATCAAGTGGAAGCAGCCGCTAAGGTTATTGGAGGGGTAGAATTTACTTATGCTGTGCGTGGCGATGGTAAAGTACCTAATGAAATGGTGGATGATAACATGCAACGCGATGCCTTGAATATTTTAATGGAAACTTTACGTCCTTCATTTTTAGCGCTACCAGAAAGCGTAATCCAGCTACTTCCTCCGCAGCCACCAGGATACCTCAGAGACCGAGAATTGTTTAAAGTTTACACCGGTAATACTTTCGACCCCATAGCAGCAGCAGAAAGTGCGGCTAATCATACCTTAACGATGTTGCTCAACAAGGAGCGTTTGGCAAGAGTGGTCGAACAATCCGCAAGAGATAGCAAACGCCTTTCCTTAGACGATTTGTTGACCCAATTGATGAAAACAGTGGAAGTACGAAACAGCTATTCTAGTTATGAGCAAGAAATAGCTCGCAGCATTGAAAAGATGGTGTTTCATCATTTGCTGAACCTTGCTGCTGATGCTACTGTGATGCGTCAAGTAAGAGCAACTGCACTACTAAAGTTGAATGAATGGGAAGTGCGCAACGTAACAAGTATCAACACAGCACAGCGGGCTCACTTAGCGTACTTGAAAGAGCAAATAAAGACGTTTAAAAATCATCCTAGCGAATATAAATTACCAAACATACCTGCGCTACCTGATGGACAACCCATTGGTTGTGCATCAGAAAATTAAATTAGTAATGTTAAGAATGATAATTTCAAAGGAAAAAATTAGAGATGCTTTGGTTCAGTGTAGAAACA
>DAITMC010000102.1:5311-8004 GCA_036835365.1 Saprospiraceae bacterium | reverse complement strand
GAAAAAATTAGAGATGCTTTGGTTCAGTGTAGAAACAGTATTGTTTCTACCACATTTTTTGAAATTAACTAAAATACTGTATCTTCGATTTAGGAAACTCATTGATATGAATATCTATTATTTGTCTATCTTTATGCTTGTTGTTACTGCGTGTCAAGCACAGCATACAGAAAATCAATCGGCTACTACTCCAAGTACAGCTACAACGTCCGTAGCTGTACTTGCAGAAAATTTAGATAAAGCTGCTTTTACAAAGGCATTAAATACTGCTGTATCACCACAATTGATAGATGTACGTACCGCAAGAGAATACAATGGAGGTCATATTGAAAATGCTATCAACATAGACTTTTTATCTACTGATTTTGAAGAAAAAATACAAACACAACTCGATAAGAGCAAACCTGTTTTTGTGTATTGTCAAGTTGGCGGAAGAAGTACAAGGGCGGTAGCAGTACTTAAAAAACAAGGATTTAAAGCGATATATGAATTAAAAGGCGGTTATGCAATATGGTAAAAGCATAGCGGCACTTAGAAATAAACTTACCTGAAAAAAATAATGAACATCCCATGTTACGGTAAAAAATTTTGTATTCAAACCATCCATAATCTACTTTAACATGAAGTATCTAAAGTTGCCGCTACTGCTACACCTAATCATTTGTTTGTTCTCTTGTCAAGAACATCAACGTAAAGAAAGAGAATTGGAGTATGCAACTAATTTTTCTTTTTTGCCCTATAAAAACTTCGCCAATATGGGCTTTCAATGGCAGAACGAAGAGCAGAACTACCACATTTTACCAAGCTCGTCCGAAGATTTACAATTCTTGAGTACCAACATTAGCAACGACTTCATGCTAGATGTTATGTTGCCTCAAACTCAAGATAAAGGCACTTATGGCTTACTCATCGCCAAGGATTCACTTGGTAATACCCCTATTGCTGCTATACAGATGCACAACGGGCAGGTGGTTTTTGCGCCTGCTATGCAAACTAATCTGGGGAATACCCTTAACGTGGAAGCGGCTTATTTTCGCTTGGAGCGTATTGGCGACATCCTTACTGCTTACTATGCACGAGCGCACGAACCTTTTAGACCTATTGCTAGGCAACGCATTGATTCAAGTAGCACGGTTTATGGAGGTCTTTTCGTAAAAACAAATGATGTTCCATTAACTTTCAATAACTTGAGAATTACTCATTTAACCAACAGTAAAAATATGAAGAGCCGACTGGAAACTTACCATTTGGAGACGCAGCAAAGAAAAGTCATCTTAGAAAAAGAATTTCTTTTTGAAGCGCCTAATTGGCATCCGGATAGTAACTACCTAATTGTCAATAGTCAAGGATTGCTTTATGCCGTTCATTTTGACCAACCTGATTGGACATTAATCCCCACAGGTAAATTGACTAAATGCAACAACGATCACGGCATTACTCCGGATGGTAAAATGTTGATTATCAGTAATAATGATAGTGTTGGCTCAAGGATTTATCTCTTGCCCATCAATGGAGGCGATAGCGCACAACTTGTTACTCCGCAAGCTCCGTCCTACTGGCACGGTATTCATCCTGACGGAAAAACCATTGCTTATGTCGCAAAAAGAAATAGAAAATATTTTAATATCTACACTTCTGATTTGAATGGAGAAAAAGAAAAAAGAATAACTTTTACCGTTGGACAGGATGATGGACCCGATTATTCACAGGATAGCACTTTGATTTACTACAACTCCACCCAATCCGGGGCAATGAAAATATGGCAAATGGGAACTGATGGTCAACAGAGGAAACAGCTTACCTTTGATAATTACCAAGACTGGTTTCCGCATCCTTCACCAGACGGTAAGAAATTACTTTTCTTATCTTATCTACCCGATATTTCACCTATGGAGCATCCTGCTAATCAGCAAGTTATGTTGAGATTATTGGACTTAACTCAACCTAATTCAGCACCTAAAGTTTTAGTGCATCTATTAGGAGGACAAGGCACTATTAATGTGCCTTCTTGGTCAGCCGATAGCCAATCGTTTGCTTTTGTATCTTATAGTTACGAATGAGGATTTACATATTGCATTGACAATTCTCTAAGCACTCGATGATCAAAGAAACGTCGCGCTCTTTGAGTGAATACATCATGCTGCGTCCATCGCGCTTAACTGCTAATATGCCTTTCAGCCGCATATTTTGTAAATGATGGGAGGTAAGGGATTGCTCTGAGCCTAACATATCGCAAATATCTGTAACTGAAAGTTGAGGATGTTGCTCCAGCAAATGAATAATACCCAAGCGCATTGGGTGTGCCACCGTCTTCAAAATGAAAGCAATACGTTCCAATTTATCCACTTGCTCTTGGTTAACTATTTCAGTAGCTTCCATGTATTCGTAAAATTTTAGCAATTATATTTATACAACAACGAACATTTAAAATAGCAGATGGTTTTAGAAGCCTTATCATGGTTGAAAATTAAGCGTTGATTTATGGCTGGTCTTTACATACATATTCCTTTTTGCAAGCAAGCCTGCCACTATTGCAATTTTCATTTCTCCACTTCTCTCAAATACAAGTCGGAAATGATAGCTGCTATTCTTCAAGAAATTCAACTCCAGAAAGATTATCTGAATGGCGAAACGTTATCTTCTATCTATTTTGGTGGCGGCACGCCTTCGCTGTTAGATGTTACCGAAATTAA
>DAITMC010000102.1:0-5211 GCA_036835365.1 Saprospiraceae bacterium | reverse complement strand
TATGGAAAGCTAATATCGAAAAGGCTTTAACATTTAATATCCCTCACATTTCAGGCTATTGCTTGACTGTTGAACCCAATACTGCGTTGGCTCATTTTGTTAAAACGGGTAAAGCGACCCCATTGGACGAAGTACAAAGTAATCGGCAATTTGAGATGTTAATGGAAATGCTTGACCATCAAGGCTATATTCACTATGAGATTTCTAACTTTGCTCAAGCCAATCAATTTGCTAAGCATAATTCCAATTATTGGCGAGGCATTTCGTATTTGGGCATTGGTCCTTCTGCACATTCTTTTAATGGTACTACCCGCCAATGGAATATTGCTCATAATGCCAAATATTTATCTGCACTTCAACAGCATACTATTCCCTTCGAAAGGGAAATACTGACGCACGAACAACGCTATAACGAGTATATTATGACAGGCTTACGCACCATTTGGGGATGCCAAATTGCTCATATACAACAATTTGGACTAGAATTTGCTAGTTATTTTCTTCAAAAAAGTAAGCCTTATGTGGAACAAAATTTAATTCGGAGGCAAGACAATAGCTTTACGCTTACCCAGCAAGGCAAATTTCTAGCAGATTACATCGCAATGGAGCTATTTTGGGATTGAAAACTCTATTCTATCAAAGTAATAATTACATTTCGATAATTTCCTATTCCCATTCACCTATTCCTATCAAACTTTCAAACAGTTGGCTATATTTGCGCACTGTTTGAAAAAAAAATAAATATCAGTGTTATGTTACGTTCACACACTTGCGGCGAATTGCGCCTTAGCGATGTCGGAAAATCAGTAAAACTTTGTGGTTGGGTGCAAAAAAGTAGAGATTTAGGGGCATTAACTTTCGTGGATTTGCGCGACCGCTATGGTATTACACAATTGTTTTTCAATCAAGAGGATAATCCTGAACTGTGTGAAAAGGCACGAAAATTGGGGCGGGAGTTTGTAATCGCTGCTATTGGAAAAGTGAGAGAACGCAGTAGTAAAAATGCGAATCGTGCAACAGGCGACATTGAAATTGAAGTCACAGAACTAAGCATACTCAACGAATCAAAAGTGCCACCATTTACCATTGATGACGATACAGATGGCGGCGATGAACTTCGTATGAAATATCGCTATTTGGATATTAGAAGGATGCCTGTAATGAATAACCTTATCTTTAGGTCAAAATTGGCAATCGAAACGCGTAAGTTCCTTTCTTCTTTGAATTTTGTAGAAGTGGAAACGCCTGTGCTTATCAAAAGTACGCCTGAAGGTGCAAGAGATTTTGTGGTGCCAAGCCGCATGAATGCTGGACAGTTCTATGCGTTGCCCCAGTCGCCACAAACATTCAAACAACTTCTAATGGTATCGGGCTTGGATCGCTACTTTCAGATTGTGAAGTGTTTTAGGGATGAGGATTTGCGCGCTGACCGTCAACCAGAATTTACACAAATAGATTGTGAAATGTCCTTTATTACGCAAGAGGATATTCTGCAAACTTTTGAAGCATTAACTAAATTTTTGTTTAAAACACTAAAAGGAATTGAATTACCTGCCTTTCCACGTATGACTTATGACGAAGCCATGCTCAAATACGGCTCCGATAAACCTGACTTGCGCTTTGGCATGGAATTTGTCGAACTTAACGATTTAGTTAAAGGTAAGGGCTTTAGCGTATTTGATGAGGCGGAATTAATAGTTGGCATTAATGCCGAAGGGCAAGCCAATCAATATTCTAACAAAGATTTAAAAGATATTACCGAGTGGATGAAACGCCCACAAATCGGTGCAAAAGGCTTGGTATATGTAAAGTATGAGGAAGATGGTAGTATCAAATCTACAGTAGGCAAATTTTATTCGGACGAAGAGATAAAGACTTGGCTGGAACGCTTCGGTGCAAAACCAGGCGACTTACTATTCATCCTTTCTGGCGAAACTGATGCTACACGAAAGCAACTCAGCGAGTTGCGCCTAGAAATGGGTAACCGAATGAACCTGCGTCAACCGCAGGACTTCAAGCCACTTTGGGTCATAGACTTCCCACTTCTGGAATGGGATGAAGATACACAGCGCTTTTATGCGATGCACCATCCTTTTACCTCTCCTAAAAAAGAAGATATGGATAGAATGCTTAGTGGCGACCACGAAACGATGAAAGCCCTACGTGCAGATGCTTACGACTTGGTACTCAATGGGGTAGAAATTGGGGGAGGCTCCATTCGTATTCACGATCGCGCTTTGCAGGAAAAGAATTTTAAGTTGTTGGGTTTCACCGAAGAAGAGGCGGAAGCACAGTTTGGATTTTTGATGGGGGCTTTTGAATTTGGCGCACCACCTCATGGCGGTATTGCATTTGGGTTTGACCGTCTTTGTGCTGTGATGAATGGGCAAAATACCATTCGCGATTTCATTGCCTTTCCTAAAAATAATCAAGGTCGTGATGTGATGATTGATGCCCCAAGTCCTATTGAAAAAGCACAGCTGAAAGAATTATATTTGGAAGTAAAAACAGAGTAAGTGCTGCGCTTGCTAAGCTATGCAACTAGGCTAAAAAAGAAAAAGGATTAAATGCGTTACTATTTGCCTGAATAGCCTGTTTGGGTACAAACTATTCAATTCATTTCTTTTAGGCTAGAGTGTAGCTAATGTAATAGGTTGGGTATTATATTTAAAATAGGTAAATCAGCGTAGTTTTGCCCACAAAAATAAAATTTGAGATGCCAGTAATATTAAATGCTCTTTTAGAGATAGTAAAAATAAGCATACCTGCATTAGTGGTCTTTTGGACCATCAAAACTATAATGACCGAGTATTTGGAAAGACAATACAGGATAAGGCAACTAGAATTGAACAAAGATCAGCGACAGGTAACGCTTCCGATGCGATTGCAGGCTTATGAACGTTTATCCTTGTTTTGCGATAGAATAACTATACCAAATTTGATATTGCGCCTGCGCACAAAAGAAATGACTAATGCAGAATTGCGTATGGCAATGGTATTGACGGTACAACAGGAGTATGAGCATAATGTGGCACAGCAAATTTATGTTTCGGATGAATTATGGCGCATTATTCAGTTTTCCCGAGATGAGGCAATTCGCATCGTTACAGGAATTGCGGAAACGGTACAACCTAACGAAAATAGTAAAGCACTTGCCAATGCTTTGTTTAAATATATTGATGAAAGTGATGTCAACATAGCTGCTAAGACACAATCTGCGATAAGAAAAGAAATTCAACTATTATTTTAATTTTTTTGTAAAAAAAGAATTTTGTTTTGAATAAATTATTTTTTACATCCAATTGTTTATCATGTTGATTTTTAGATTATTGTTGAATGTTAAATACTTTTTGTGTATTATTTACGTGTTCAAAAAGTGAAGAACGAGCGTGGAACTTCGGAATAAACTGAATAGTAAGCTACACACGTTTTCTTTCACACTATGATGATAACTACTAAAGTTTTCCACATATGGTGTTAGTAACCATCTTTTATGATAAGCTAGTGTAGCCACATTCATTTACTGCACTAGCCTCTAATGTTCTTATCGAGATAATCAACTTTAGTCACCCAATTTTATTCACAAATACAACAACAATATACATAACTGCTTAATATTTAACTGATTAAATTCTTTATGTCATTAAATTTAGTAACAAAAAATAAACTATAAGCAATGTGCTTATAGAAAAAAAAACTTCTAAAAATTCGCTGTAATTGCTTTGAAAATCGAAAAAAAACTGCAAATTTGCAATCCGCTTTTGAAAGTAACTATTAATGCAGTTACTTTCTGTTGAGCAAGGAAAACCTTCCATATTACTGTTTAGATATAAATTGAATTTGGCTTTAAGTGTAGAGAAGCAAAAGCTGGTATAAACATTCATTAACATTGGGTCATTCATTGGCTTCAGTAACATCCTGAAGAATGGTAAAAGATTATGTTCAGGTCTGGGAAAGTTGTCTCCAGACCATAAAGAGAAAGATAGCACCACATAGTTATAGCACTTGGTTTGAGCCAATTAAACCGATAAAACTGGAGGAAGATGCCTTGACAATTCAGGTGCCTAACAAGTTTTTTTATGAGTGGTTAGAAGAGAATTATGTAGAAATGCTAAAAACAACAATTAGGAAGGAACTTGGCGATAAGGCAAAACTTGAATACCATATAATGGCTTATCATAATGGAAATGGAGAGGGTAGGCGGCAACGAGTAGGTGTGGTAGGGGCAGATACAATGAATAGTGTGAAAAATGGGCATGGAAAATCAGATATTGGCAGTTCCTCGTTTCAAGGGGTCAATACAGCCTCCATCAAGAATCCTTTTGTAATACCAGGTATTCAAAAAGTTAGGATAGATCCGCACCTGAATCCGAAATATACTTTTGAGGATTTCATAGAGGGAGACTGCAATAAGTTAGCACGAAATGCGGGTCTGGCTATTGCTAACAGACCTGGCGAAACAGCATTTAATCCCTTAGTCATTTTTGGGGATGTGGGCTTGGGCAAAACACATTTGGGACATGCCATCGGTAATGCTATCACAGATAAGCATAAATCAAAATCGGTGCTTTATGTGTCTTGTGAAGAATTTGGTAACCAGATTATACAATCTATTAAGAACAACGCAGTCAATGACTTTGTAAATTTTTACCAGCAGATTGATGTACTCATTGTAGATGATATTCAATTTTTGGAGAATAAGCACAAAACGCAAGAAATATTTTTCAACATTTTCAATCGTTTGCACCAATCGGGCAGACAAGTTATTATGACTTGCGACCGACCACCTAAAGACCTACAAGGCATTGAAGACCGCCTTATTTCAAGATTTAAGTGGGGGCTTTCTGCCGATTTGCAACCTCCTGATTTAGAAACTAGAATGGCCATTCTACAGCACAAGATGGATAAAGAAGGCATTGAGTTATCTCAGGACATCATCGAATTTGTTTGTTACAACATAAAAAACAACATCAGGGAACTTGAAGGGGTATTGATTTCGTTTGTAGCGCAATACTCTTTGAATAGTCAGCAAATAAACTTAGACTTAGCCAAGGAAGTAATTAAGAGTTTCGTTAAGCAAATTAATAAGGAGATAACGATTGAATTTATTCAGGAATTGGTTGCCAATCATTTTGATGTCTCCGTAGATGTATTAGCAGGAAAAACTAGGAAGCGTCAAGTGGTTATTGCAAGGCAACTTTCTATGTATTT
>DAITMC010000101.1:0-12084 GCA_036835365.1 Saprospiraceae bacterium | reverse complement strand
AGTGTGCTTTATCATTCAATAGCACCCAATTTCCTTTGGCATCAATGTAGTTGCCATTAGGGAAAAAAGGTAAAAACTCATTTTCAAAAAACCTTCTGGTATCTATCACATCTTGAGGAAGATAGGTCAGCATGTTGTAAAGCAAAATACCTCCAGGGGTAAGTAATGTTGAAAGCATTTGTAAAAAATCAGAGGATTGAAAATATGCTGGGATAAAGTCGTCTAAGAAAACATCCATGCAAATCATATCGAACTGTTCCTCACATTGTTGAACAAAAGCAAGTGCATCAGCGCAGATAAGTTGGATAGGCGATTGCAGATGAGGCAGGATGTATTTATTGGCTAAGTATAACACATTTTCGTCTATTTCAACGGCGGTGTAAGTATATGTTTTACCTAGTTTTTGCTCTAAAATTAAAGGGATACTACCTAAACCAAATCCTAAGATTAAAACTTTCTGCGAAGTATTTTTTAGCTTAACTCTCTCGAAAGCAGTCCCAAAATTAGTATATAAATCCTCGAAAGAATAAACTGCCTTACTTGCACTCAACTGCAAGCGACCTCTTTTCAGGCTAACATACAAATGCGGGTTAATCTCACTAGGCGCACTTTCGATATGCAACTCCATGAAGCGACTCAACCAATATTTCCAGCGTGGAATGTATGGCGATTTAAGCATTATTCACTTCTTTTTCTTGAAGCTCCCAATGCCTATATTTAGCGGTGTCTTCAAATAACCTTATCATTATCAAGCGATCTTGAACCGTGAAAGGCTGATTGCGACGCGACATCATGCGCTCTGCTGTTTCAAAAGCTTTATCTAATTGATACGTTGTCATTCCTTCTGCACCTCCCCAGGCAAAAGAAGGAATAAATCGCGGCGGAAAACCAGCACCAAAAATATTTGAACATACACCAACCACCGTGCCCGTATTGAAAGCAGTATTAATGGCGCTTTTGGAATGATCGCCCATCACTAAGCCGCAAAACTGTAATCCTGTGGGTATAAAATCGTTAACGCTGTAATCCCATTGATTGACAATGCTATAATTGTTTTTAAGATTAGATACGTTGGTGTCCGCACCAAAATTACACCACTCCCCTACTACCGAGTTGCCCAAATAACCTTCATGTCCTTTATTAGAATTGCCAAATACAACGCTATTATTGATTTCGCCCCCCATTTTGGAGGAAGGTCCAAAAGTGGTGGCACCATATATTTTTGCCCCCATCTTTATGATGCTTTCTTCACCAATCGAAATAGGTCCACGCAACATGCAACCCTCTAAAACTTTCACCTTCTTACCAATATAAATCGGTCCTGTGGTCGCATTGAGCATACAACAATCTACTTCAGCGCCTTCCTCTACAAAAATTTGTGCTGCCCCTTTCACCATGTTGCTATCATTGAGATCTTGCGATTCTCTTCTATGTGTTACCAAACCAAAGTCTGAAACAATCGCTTGGTGATTTAGCGTAAATAAATCTGTAATATGCTTTAGCTTCGTAAACTCTGTGCTATCGAGATCATACCCTTCCATTTGTCCGATATCTTGGTCATGGATAAGTTTTTCTATTTGTTTTTCGTTCAAACGAGTAGCAATAAGTTCTCCATTTTTTAGTATAGCTTCATTCTCTTTCAACTGACGAATAATCGAACAGATTGCTCTACTGGGCAATACCGAAGCATTAATGATAAAATTGTCTTCCTCAATATGAATTGGAAATTTCTCGGCTAAGTACTCTTGAGTCATATAAGAGGCTTTCCCTTCTAACCAACGTTCCCATTTTTCACGCATCGTAAGTATGCCTATGCGAAGTTCTGCCACTGGGCGAGTAAAGGTAAGTGGCAAAAAATTATCTCGACTATCATCATCAAACAAAATAATATTTCTCATATTGAGCTTGTTTTCTAAGACAAAGATGCTAGTAAATAACTAATGTTTGATAATAAAATGAAGGTTCTTTTTACAAATTAGCCTGTAACATCGACTATTTTAATCATTTAATTTACAATACAACCGTAATAAAGTGCTGACTATCAAACTTATGTTAAGATAAAAAAAGATTTACACAGAAAATCATTAACATCTCACGCCTAAACTTCCATTATGTTGTACTACTAAACAAAAAAAGTTAGCATTGGGATAGTTAAAAAGCAATTATCTAAAAAATAAAAAACTTAATTCACACACTATCAGCCTTTTTCGCATTTGTAGAATAAATACATGATAAAAAATGCAGCAAGTAGTGCAATTTCGCTTTATCTTTGTATCCCGTAGCAAAGCATTTCGTACTTCAATCTTGAGCTAACATGACTAAATATATATTTGTTACGGGCGGCGTAACTTCTTCTTTGGGAAAAGGCATTATCGCTGCTTCCTTAGCAAAATTATTGCAAGCAAAAGGCTTCACAGTTACTATCCAAAAACTTGACCCCTATATCAACATTGACCCTGGCACGATGAATCCTTACGAGCATGGAGAGTGCTATGTAACGGAAGACGGAGCAGAAACAGATTTAGACTTAGGACACTATGAGCGATTCTTAGGTACGCCCACCTCGAAAGCCAATAATGTAACCACAGGAAAAATATATCAAACCGTCATTGAAAAAGAAAGACGCGGTGAGTATTTAGGCAAGACGGTCCAAGTTATCCCGCACATTACAGATGAGATTCGTAGAAGAATACAACTCCTGGAACGAGAAGGATATAATATCATCATTACTGAAATTGGTGGTACAGTCGGCGATATCGAATCGCTGCCTTATTTAGAAGCCATTCGCCAAATGCAACGCGATCTGGGAAAGAACAACTGCTTGGTTATTCATCTGACGCTCATCATTAATCTAAAATCTGCCGGTGAATTAAAGACTAAAGCAACTCAACACTCTGTAAAAGAACTGCAAACTTCTGGTATTCAACCTGATATTCTAGTTTGTAGAACAGAGCGACCCATTGATATGGATACTAGACGCAAGATTGCTCAATTTTGTAATGTCGAAGTTAGAGCGGTCATTGAAGCAATCGATGCGGATAGTATTTATCAAGTACCTATTTTAATGCTCAACGAAAAGTTGGATAGTGTAGTCATCTCTAAGATGAGTTTGCCAGATAAGCAAGAACCTAATCTCAAAAAATGGAAATCATTTTTAGCGCGCATTAAAAATCCTTCATTTGAAGTGCGCATTGGGTTAGTTGGAAAATATAACGAACTGCCTGATGCTTACAAATCCATTTATGAAGCCTTCATTCATGCTGGTGCAGTACACGATTGTAAAGTCATAGTAGAGTCTATTCATTCAGAGCAACTGGAGCGCACAGATGTCGCTAAACGATTAGGAAACGTGGATGCCATTCTAGTAGCACCTGGATTTGGAGATAGAGGCATTAAAGGTAAATTAGAAGCCATTAAATACGTTCGAGAAAATAATATTCCTTTCTTTGGTATTTGCTTGGGCTTGCAGTGTGCCGTAGTAGAATTTGCCCGCAATGTGCTAGAGTTGAAAGAAGCGGACTCCACAGAAATGAACTCAGATACGCATTATCCTGTCATTCATTTGATGAATGAACAAAAAAATGTGACCGAAAAAGGTGGTACAATGCGATTAGGCGCTTATGAATGCAAACTCAAAAAAGATTCTAAAACAATGGAAGCTTATGAAAAAAAACACATTAGAGAGCGACATCGCCATCGCTATGAAATCAACTCTGATTACGTAGAACAACTGGCAAAAAACGGGCTAAAACCCATAGGCATCAATCCAGAGAGTGGTTTAGTGGAAATTATGGAACTAGAAGATCACCCTTGGTTCATCGGAGTACAGTTTCATCCAGAATACAAAAGTACCGTAGAAAATCCTCATCCTTTGTTCGTTGCTTTTGTAAAAGCTGCGCTAGAGCATAAGATGAAGAAAAAGTTGATTCACGCAAAAGAAATCAATGTAAACTAAATGATAGACTTAGGCATTTTCTAAAGGAGTATTATTGACGAATTGACCAACCAGTAATGCTCCTCATTCAAAATAAATCCAACATATGTCTGATAAACGTCTTTTCTTGCTTGATGGTCATGCCCTAGTCTATCGAGCGCATTTTTCATTTGGTACGAAGCCACTCCTCAACTCAAAAGGGATGAATACTTCTGCCATCAATGGATTTACGCGCACGCTTTGGGATTTGATGCAAACCCAAAAACCAACACATCTCGCTGTCGCATTTGATACTAGCGCACCCACCTTCAGGCACGAAATGTTCGATACCTACAAAGCCAATCGTCAAGAACAACCTGAAGATATTGGTATTGCCATTCCTTATATTATTGAAATATTGAAAGCTTTTAAAATTCCGATACTAACAATGGATGGCTACGAGGCGGACGATGTGATAGGAACATTAGCAAAGCAAGCAGAAACAGAAGGTTATACGGTTTATATGGTAACACCCGATAAAGATTTTGCACAATTAGTTTCCCCCCATATTTATCTTTACAAACCTTCTCGCATGGGCAACGGAATTGAAATACTTGGCGAAGCAGAAATATTGCGAGATTGGGAAATCAAAAGGATAAACCAAGTTATTGATATTCTGGGGCTTAGAGGTGATGCGGTGGATAATATTCCAGGCATTCCAGGCGTAGGACCAAAGACAGCGATTCAATTACTTGAAAAGTTTGATACTTTGGAAGGGGTGCTTGAAAATGCGCACCAATTGAAAGGCAAACAGCGAGAAAATATTGAAAAGTTTGCTGCGCAAGGGTTGCTGTCAAAGCAATTAGCGACGATTGATACTAAAGTGCCTATACATTTTGATGCGGATGTTTTCGTCTTAGACCCTGTTGATAAAGAGCGGCTGGCGGAATTGTTTGTTGAATTGGAGTTTCGCTCATTACATAAGTCCATTTTAGGCGAACCACAGGAAGAAAACAATCCAAAAAGTAACATTCAAGGAAGTTTGTTTGCTCTAGCCGAAGCAGTCAATACGCCAGCAATAGCTAAAATTGCGGATAAAACGATCCATAACACGGTACATAAATACCATCTTGTAGAAACCGCAGCAGAGCGAAAACACTTGGTCTCTCTGCTTTCTGCTGTGGACAGCTTTTGTGTAGATACAGAAACCACCAGTGTGGATGCGAACGAGGCAGAGTTAGTGGGTTTAGCATTCGCCATTCGACCAGGCGAAGCCTATTACCTACCCATTCCCGAGAACCAAGAAGAGGCAAAATCAATTGTTCAGGAATTTAAGTTAGTGCTTGAAAATGAAAAGATTAAAAAGATAGGGCAAAACTTGAAGTACGATATGATTGTGCTAAAATGGTATGACGTGGCAGTAAAGGGTCAACTCTTTGATACTATGTTGGCGCACTATTTGATTGAGCCTGAGCTAAGGCATAACCTTAATTACATGGCAGAAACCTATCTGGATTACCAACCTGTTTCGATTGAAAGTTTGATTGGTAAAAAAGGAAAAAATCAAGGTAGTATGCGCGATGTGGCTATCGAGGAGGTAAAAGAATATGCAGGTGAAGATGTGGACATCACTTTACAATTAAAGAATTACTTTGAGCCACAACTCAAGCAGGAAGGACTAGAAACGTTGTTTTACGACATGGAAGTACCATTGGTGCAAGTGCTAACAGATTTAGAATTTGAAGGGGTAAGGGTGGACACCACTTTTTTAGCCAACTACTCCGAAGTATTAACCAAAGATATTAACAAGCTAGAGCAGCAGATTTATGAACTAGCAGGCACAAAATTCAACATCGCTTCGCCAAAACAGGTCGGTGAAATCTTATTCAATCATTTAAAAATTCCTTATCGTTGGAAGAAAACAGCCTCGGGGCAATATTCCACAGACGAAGAAAAACTGACAGAATATGCTAAAGAATTTCCAATTGCAGCTAGTATTCTTCAACATCGTGGGTTGAGCAAACTCAAATCTACTTATGTGGATGCACTGCCTCAGCTAGTTAATTCAAAAACGAAACGCATTCATAGTTCTTTTAATCAAGCACTTACAGCTACTGGTCGTTTAAGTTCTAATAATCCTAACTTGCAAAATATCCCTATCCGCACGGCGGAAGGTAGAAAAGTCCGTGAAGCATTCATCCCAAGAGATGAAAACCACTTGATATTGGCTGCCGATTATTCCCAAATTGAGTTGCGAATCGTAGCCGAAATCAGTCAAGATAAAGCTATGCTAGAGGCATTCCAAGCAGGTTATGATATTCACAGAGCCACAGCGTCGCTGGTATATGAAGTGCCTTATGATGCAGTAACTGCCGACCAACGCCGTGCTGCTAAGACCATTAATTTCGCTATTTTGTATGGTGCTGGAGCGCACAACATCTCCAAGCAACTAGAGATAAAACGCACAGAAGCTAGTGAATTAATTGAGCAGTATTTCCGTAAATATAATGGCTTAAAGCAATACATGGACAACTCTGTGCAGATGGCGCGCCAGCAAGGCTACGTCACTACCCTACTCGGTCGCCGCCGCTATTTGCGCGACATCAATAGTAAAAACGCCAATGTGCGTGCTCATGCAGAGCGCAACGCCATGAATACCCCTATACAAGGTACTGCCGCTGACATGATTAAATTAGCAATGATTAACATACATCAAGCGTTCCAACGAAGAGGCATCCAATCTAAAATGATTTTGCAAGTACACGATGAATTGGTGTTCGATGTATTAAAATCGGAATTAGAAGAAGTTAAATCTATTGTAACACAAGAAATGCAGCAGGCACTACCTGACCTAAAAGTACCCATTATTGTAGAAACTGGGATTGGCAAAGACTGGTTGGAAGCGCATTAGTGGCACATTTAGCTGTTAGCAATTTTAATGCTCAGAAAATTATTGATAACTGTTTACAACGAACATCTATGAATATCAAACAGCATAGTTCATTGTATCTGACTACGGATACTATGCGCTCGATGTTCTTCTTTTAATAGCGAGAAGTTTTTCTCACAACCGATTAGCATGGCGAGAAATAAGTTGCCATTGTTTTTTACGGCTCACCCAAACCTCTGTAACCAACAAGTTAGATTCTTGTGTCGTGCCGTTGTTTAGGGCTTTGTAATGCAATTTACCTACCAGAAAAGCCATATTCTTTTGTGAACGTACTTCAATATCCGTAAAATCGTAGGTTTGAAGCAATATCTTGGGATCGCCAATAGTGTTGACCAAATCTCGCTTTAAATCTATCTTACCATTGCTATGAACAAAACGCAAATCAGGATGTAGCACTTTTTTTAGACTGCTAGTATCTTTTGTCTGCATTAATTGATTTTTTTGCAAGCTAATTGTTATTGCAGGGTGTAGTTCTGTCTGGCAAAAGACACCAAAAAAAGTAGTCATAGAAAGTAGGAATATAAAGATATGTTTCATTGAGTTTATTTTTCGTTTAAAAAAAAATGATTTTATAAAAGTAGGTATTTTATAGCTTATTCCTAGTTCAACCCACTCAAATTTATTCTTTTATTGTTACCTTTCTCCTCAGAACTTTGTCTATTGTTGAAGAAAAGATTAATTTACCGTCTTTAGGAACTAAGTACAAACCCTATTAGATTACAACAAAATCATTCAACTGTTATGAAAATAAAATTTTGTGGAGCAGCAAGAGAAGTCACAGGAAGTTCGCATTTAATCACTTTAGATAATGGATTCCAAATTTTATTGGATTGCGGATTGTATCAAGGCAGAAGTAAAGATATGGAGGACTTCAATAATAATTGGCTGTTCGACCCCCAATCGCTGGATGTCGTCATCCTTTCTCATGGGCATATTGACCACACGGGGCGTTTGCCTAAACTTTACAAAGATGGGTTTAAGGGACCTATTTACACCACTCATGCTACGCGAAGCCTCTGCTCCATCATGCTTTTAGATAGCGCCCTAATTCAAAATAAGGATGTAGAATACATCAATAAAAGAAGAATCAAAAAGCATGGGGAGAAGGAAGCCATCCTTAAAGAACCCTTGTACAGCCTAGAAGATGCCGAAGAGGTGATGAACCAGTTTGTGAGTGTCAGCTACGAAAAATGGATACAAATACATCCTAAAGTAAGAATTTTCTTCAGAGATGCTGGACACATCTTAGGCAGTGCAAGTGTAGCCCTAGAAATTAAAGAAGGCGATAGGCTTATCCGCTTTGGCTTCACAGGAGATATTGGTCGTCCAAATCGTCCTATTTTAAAAGACCCAATACCTATGCAACAAGTGGATTTCTTAATTTGCGAATCCACTTATGGACATAAAGAACACGAGATGCGCAGTACCGAAATTGAACATTTTTTGCACATCATCAAAACTACTTGCATTGATCAAAAAGGCAAGTTGCTCATTCCAGCCTTTAGTATTGGTAGGACACAAGAAATTGTGCATTTACTCGACCAACTGGAAAATGAAGGATTACTACCTAGAATACCTGTTTATGTAGATAGTCCTCTGGCAGTCAATGCCACAGCGATTTACAATGCCCATCCTGAATGTTATGACAAAGCGATGAGAGATTATATCACTATGGATAGTAATCCGTTTGGGTTCAATACGTTGTATTACAACAAAGACCTTGAAACGTCAAAATCGTTAAATACCACCCATGAACCTTGCATTATCATCAGTGCTTCCGGCATGATGAATGCAGGCAGAGTGAAACACCATTTGTACCACAGCATTGGCGACCCAAACAATACTTTGCTTATCGTTGGCTACTGTTCACCAGAAACACCCGGTGGCAAACTCCGCGAAGGCGCAAAGCAGATCAAACTTTTTGGGGAAGAAAAGGAAGTTAAAATGAGCGTAGAAATTATGGATTCTTTTTCCGCTCATGCGGATCGTACAGAAATGCTTGACTTTCTTCGACCGCAGCGCAAGTCCTTACAAAAGCTATTCTTGGTGCATGGCACTTACGACCGACAAATTTTATTTAAAGATTACCTAGAGCAACATGGGTTCGATAACGTAGAAATTCCTACCTTGATGCAGGAATTTTTGATTTAACATTGGGTAATAAAATATTCTTTTTCTTCATTCACGAGTTATCAAATAAAATATGTTCAAGACCATGAAAAATAGTATGACGGCTCTCGCTCTTTTTATTTTTACTTCAACCCTTTTTGCACAACGCACGCAAGGCGTTAAGATGCCTATATTAGAGCCAAATCAACTCGAAAAAATTGATGTTGAAAAAGGAAGAACGCACATTTTGTTGTCTTCTAAGACTTTATCTATTCCACTAGAAAACCCCAGCCCATTTATTTCCTACTCTGTAGCCATGTTTTCAGAGGAAGATATTGATGTACTAGAAAAAAATACTACTTTATGGATTCGTTTTTCTGAGAATGGCGAAATTTGGAGCGATTGGAACATCGTGGAACGAGAAAGCCATGCCGAAACCGAAGACACTTTTTGGTATAGCACAGTTATGTTCACCAATAAGTCTATGCGTTTTTTTCAGTTCATGTGCCAAAAAAAAGTAGAAGAAAAGATAAGCCAAATCAAAGCCAACGTCAACTTTTACAGTCCTGGCGATACCCCAAAATGGACAAATAAAGAGGCGCATTTAGAAAGTCGTTCCGATTGCGAATGCCAAGCCCCTACCCTAGTCAGGCGCAGTGCTTGGTGTCCAAATGGCACTTGTCCAGCACAAAATGCTCCAATCAGGGATGAAGTGTCGCATATCATCATCCACCACTCTGCCGGCACCAATCAGTCGAACGACTGGGCAGCTATTGTACGTGCCATTTGGAATGGTCATGTCAACACGAATGGCTGGAGCGATGTTGGCTACAACTGGCTCATCACACCTGACGGCACTTTCTTTGAAGGTCGTGGCGCAAGCGTGAGAGGCGCACATTTTTGTGGCAGAAATAGAGGCACAGAAGGTATTTGTATGGTCGGCACTTACATGGCTCAACCGCCTACCGAAGTTTCGTTAAATACATTAAATCAATTCTTAGCATGGCGAAGCTGCGAATTGGATATACAACCTACGGATAAAGCGTTTCACTCCTCATCTGGACTCAACTTACTAAGGGTTTCGGGACACAGAGATGGCTGCGCTACCAGTTGCCCAGGCGATGCGTTTTACCCAACGTTTGGTCAAGTTCGCGAAAATGCAGTGCGCTACGCTGAAGAAAATTGCGGTATTGCCACTAATACAAACATTGTCGAGAACAATCACCCTAGTTTGACCGTTTTCCCCAATCCTTTTCAACAAAGCATTGATGTGACGTTCAGCAGTGCTTCGCTAGGGATGACTAATATAATAATACAGGACATTGCTGGTAAAAAAGTCTATCAAACGCAATTATTGAAAGCAACGCCTCTATGGCATCATACTATTCAAACAGGTAACCTACCAAGAGGTATCTACGTTTTGAGTATCACGAACGAGCAAGAGCGAATGCACCAAAAATTGGTAAAAGAGTGATATTTATTCTATTAATTATGTTTATCGCTTTATGAAAGTCATCAGTATAATGAACATGAAAGGCGGTGTTGGTAAGACCACACTCGCTGTGAATATTAGTCATGTTCTAAATCAAGAATTTGGGCATCGCGTACTCACTATTGATATTGACCCTCAATTCAATGCCACCCAAATCGTGTACAAACAAACAGATTGGGTGTATATTTTGCGAGAACAAGTGCATACCGCTTTAAGAATATTCCTAGATGAGGACTTTGAGTCCATCAAGATTGATGATGAATGGGTACAACCGTTAGCCTTTGAAGACATAGCGCCTAAAGCGGTTGAAAAAAACTGGTACTTTCTGCCAGGCACTATCAATTTATACAAAATTGAACTCAATTACTTTAAGATACTAAAATTCAAGTTGAAAGAGTATATAGATTACCTTAAAAAAACCAAACGCTACGATTTTGTTATTATAGATACGCCCCCCACCCCATCGTCTTGGATGCGTAGTGCAATTATCGCCTCTGATTATTACCTGATGCCTATCAAGCCAGATACTGTTTCTACGATGGGTATTTCGCTTTTGATGAGAATTATTAGAGAGCTAAAAGAACAGGAAGATGAATCTAACATTCAGTTGCTAGGCATCGTTTTGAATATGTGCGAAAATTTAAAAGATCATCAGCAGCAAATAGCATACTTAAAAAGCCATAATGTTTTTGGTCAATATATTTTTGAGCATCAACTAAAAAAAAGAGCGGATATTTCTGCTATTTCTCATAAAAATACACTGTTGGAAGAACGCTTGATTTACACCAAGGGCAGCAAAGCCGCCAGAGAAGAAATCATTGCTATTACAAAGGAGCTAAAACAAAAATTAAACTATGTTAGATAACGAAAAAATAAAAGCATTGAGAGCCACAGCAGCGATTATTGAGCAACTGGGGTGGTTAGTTAACGAAAATCCTGCCATTAAGCTCAATGATTTGGGAAGTGATTTACGGAAGGCATTAACGCATTTTGAGCCAGTTGAGTTACCTAACCATATAGAAAAAAGCCAACTTATTCAAGTGCTTTATGAGCAATTAAACGCTTGGAAAAAAACATTAAAACGCAATTTCAAAACCCCAATTGCTAATTTTGCGGAAGAAACAAGCATTACTACACTCAAAGCAGCTACCTTAAAAAAGAAGGACGACCCGATTAGCATTATCGTAGCGCAGGCTTTTGACGAAAAAATAAACCTATCCCTATTAAAAAGTGCCGTGAACCAACTTCAAGAAATGGGATTTGTAGTACAGATCAAAAAAGAAGCTCCTGCTGAAAAATCTAAAAATCGTAAAAATATCAGTGACGATCCGTTGGATATTTTGTTGAACGGTTAAGTTACGAAAGGGCTTTAAACCTCTCATAACAGAGAGCAATAGATATTTTAACCTAGAAGTAGTCAAAAATGAAATGTAGTTTTTTACTTTTGCAGCATGAAAAAGATGTCATTACAAGTATTCAATAGCCTAAGTAGAAAAAAGGAAGTTTTTACCCCTTTGTATGAAGATAAAGTAGGGATGTACGTTTGTGGTCCTACGGTTTATAGTGATGTTCACTTGGGCAACTGCCGTACTTTCACCAGTTTTGATGTGATTTACCGCT
>DAITMC010000100.1:0-12194 GCA_036835365.1 Saprospiraceae bacterium | reverse complement strand
CTCTTCCAAAACCCGACCGAGATTTATTTGAGTTATATTATAAAATAGTTGAACCACAATTTTTTAAAGACTTAGGTTTCTATGAGGAATATTATAATGAAAAAAGACAAAAATTAAATGCTAAAAACATTCGTACTGCTTTAGACACCATAAGAACCAACAACTACAAAACCTATCCTACGTTAAGTCTCTCCATCCAAAAATTGAATTTCGAATCACTGCCTACCTTTGTTATTTCCTATTTGGAAATGGTTAAAGGGGAGGTGAATCCCCAGAAGTCCGATACATATTGAAGATTTTGATTTTTATCAAATCCCCTCCTGTCCTCGTTCAAAGTACAAATAAAAATAGACTGCGAGTCCAAAATCTGTAGCATTTGTAGAAACTAGACGATAGCCTTTTGCAGCGTATTCGTCGAGCTTAGCTTGAATATCTTGTGCCGATTTTTCTAGGATGTGTTCTTTTGGGGCAAAAGGTTTGGTGTAGTAGATGAGCGATTCGAGTTTGTATTCTTTCATATCGTTTTGTTTTATGATGACCTAATAACGAAGTTAATACAAATATGAATACTTAAAGCCAATTTATACCTTATTTTTGTCCATAAATTCGATTAGACATGAAAGTTGCAGTGATTGGTGGCGGAGCAGCAGGCTTTTTTTCAGCCATTGCGGTGAAGGAAAATTATCCAACGGCGCAAGTAACGATTTTTGAAAAATCGCAAAAACTACTGGCAAAAGTGAAGGTGTCGGGAGGAGGCAGATGCAATGTCACGAATGGCTGCACCTCTATTTCAACACTTGCTAGAGCCTACCCGCGAGGAAGCAAACAACTAAAAAAAGCGTTTCGCACCTTTAGTACACAACACACTATGCAGTGGTTTGAACAGCGAGGCGTTGCGCTCACAATTCAGGAGGACAACTGTGTATTTCCTGTATCGCAAAGTTCGCAAACGGTGATTGATTGTTTTTTGAGGGAAGCTCATCGGTTAGGTATTGCCATTAAAACGAGTGCCGGCATCAAAGAGATTGAAAAAAGTAAGCAAGGCTTGACATTGCATTTTTTCAATGAAGCGTATGTCCCTATTTCATTTGATAAAGTGATTGTAGCAACAGGCGGTGCACCAAAAATACAAGGATTGGAATGGATGCAATTCTTAGCGCACGAAATAGAAACGCCTGTACCGTCGCTTTTCACGTTCAATATGCCTAGCGAAAATATTACGCAACTCATGGGCATTGTAGTCGAGCGGGCACTTGTGAGCATTCAAGGCACAAAATTAAAATCAGATGGACCGTTGCTCATTACGCACTGGGGTATGAGTGGACCAGCCATTCTAAAACTTTCTGCTTTTGGTGCAAGGGTGTTAAGTGAGATGAATTATGAATTTAAGGTGCAAGTGAATTGGGTGAATAGGATTAATTATGATGCGGTGTTAGCAGAATTGATAGGTATTTTGGAAGCGCATCCACAAAAAACATTAGCTAACTATCGCCCGTTTTTGCTGCCTAAACGCTTGTGGCACTACTTGGTAGAAAAATGCCAACTATCAGAGGAGAGAAGATGGGAGGAAATCGGGAAGAAAGGTTTGCATAAATTGACTCGTATCCTAATCAATGATGAATATCAAGTGGAGGGTAAAACTACATTCAAAGAAGAATTTGTGACCTGTGGTGGCGTAAGTTTGGATAGTATCCATTTTGAAACGATGCAAAGTAAAGTTTGCCCCAACCTTTATTTTGCAGGAGAAGTTACAGATGTAGATGGCATCACAGGAGGCTATAATTTTCAATCGGCTTGGACCACTGGATTTATTGCTGGGAAATTATTACCTTAAACGCTCGTGAACACGTCAATGACTATTTGTACTGCTCTACAAAATTTTTTACTTCTTCCACAAATAAATTAGGTTCGTTAGCCATCATAGAATGTCCTGAGAAATCAAAAATGACTAGGCGTTTTTCGGGGGTATTGATGCGCTCGTAAGCACTAAAGCCCAAAGCAGGAGGCACCACAAAATCATATTTCCCCCAAAGGAGTAGTGTTGGGGTCTTAATTTCATCCAAATCGTTGGTGAGTGCCGTTGTTTCTGTTTCATCAAAGATGACATTTGCGGTCTGCAAATTCGACAAAACAGTAGCTAAACTAAAGACAGGAATGTTAGGTAAAGGATGACTAAGCATCACTTCATCTTCATCTGTTTTTATCTCATCCATTAATTCTTCTGCTTCAAAACCAAACATATTGATGCGAGTTCCTTCATCGTTGCTGATATTGTTGGTATCTACTTTTGCAGCAAAATCAAGCATTTCTTTCCATTTATCTACGTTTTTTCCCGCAGCGACTTCAGCACCACCAATGGTCAGGAACATTTTTATGGCTTCTTTATTCAAAAGTGGAATATCATGTGCGCCTGCTGCTTCTATCCAACCCTTTATTTCGGCTTGCACATTGGTATTGAGTAAGGCATAAGTGCCCGTGGTACCACCCCAGCTATGTCCCATCAAAAAAACACTAATTCCAGTGCCGTATCGTTGTTTTAACAATAGTACCAAATTGTGGATATCATCGGCATATTGCTGCAAAGTGAGGCGCTTCTTGGCATATGCCCCTTGCGAAGCCCCTTGTCCGCGCTGGTCAAAATAAACCATAGCATATTTTTCTTCTAATAATTGAGCATAGCGGCCAGTATTGTAGTTGTAGCTACCTCCACCGGGGCCACCATGTATGAGGACGATGAAAATACCGGATGTAATATTCCCATTGATTTCTACTGCCAAATCTGCTCCGTCAGTACGAAAATAAAAGCGTTCGTAGTTTTCATTATTTTCCCTTGAGCAGCCAATTAGCACAAAAAAAAAGAAACAACTTAATCGTATCTTATTCATCTCTTTTTTTATTTCTTGTTGAAGAAAGGATAGGTAACACCCAACTCTAGTGCGCCGTTGAGCACAGCCGTATGTCCATATGGCGCAAGCACAAGTAGGGAGGGTTTTACTTGCCAAGTCAGCGGAGTATTTCGCTTCACCCTCAAATCGCGCCCAAACTCCATAGAAAAACTCCCTAAAACTTGACTCCTACCAGCATTTTTTATTTCATCATTACGACCTAATTCATAGACAGGAATATTGTAAGAACGCCGCAAATAGCCTGCGCCAAGACCAAATCCCCAAAAATTACCTTTTCGATGCCATTTTACTTTACGCCAAAGTAGCTCTGATTGCACAAAAAGCGCACTGTGGTTATTCGCATGGTTGTAAAAACCTAGATGGGCAGAGATAAAATATTGTGAGCGAATATCCTTTTGATTGCCTTGTTTGAAAAGCCAGCGTTGTTTTATTTTTTCTTTCTCAGAAAGCGGATATAACACCCCTACTTTCACACCCGGATGCAATATATTTTCTCCAAAATAGGCAATGCCAATAGGTAAATCGCTAAAACGTTGGGCAATTGTAACCTTACTGATTGAGAAGAGGATAAGCAAAACAAGATAGGATAGCTTCATTTGAGCGAACATTTACTTTGAGAAGCAAAGTAATAAAAAAATGTAACACAAAAAATGACAAAGTAGAAGTGAGGCATTCACTCGAAAGTAAACGCTTCACTTTGTTTCTTTTATTTCAAAATCGTAACATCACCGACTAGGATAACTCCATTAGCAATATCCAAGCGAAGGATGTAATAGTAAGTGCCATGCGGTAACTCTTTCCCTTGTTTGTTGATGCCATTCCAATTGTTCTCGTATGGTGCAGCTTCATAAATGATATCACCCCAGCGGCTGAAAATAATGATTTCATTATCAGGGAATTGCTCTGTGCCTTGTGCTAAAATCTCGAAGAACAATTCATCATTCTTGCCATCTCCATTCGGAGTAATCGCATTTGGCAAGTCGCTCAATAATGGATTGTTGCCTCTATCTGGTGCTATAATGTTAATGCGCACAATTGCAGAATCACAAAGGTTTGGACAATTAGCATTACAAAGTTTATAGCTAAACATATCTTCTTCGTTCTTAATAGTACGTGCTGTGTAAGTGATTGTGTTTTCGTCAAAACGAGTAATTTCACCTACACTTGGTTTGTCACTAACTGTCAAGTTCCAGTTTTGAATATTGACCAAATTATCGTTAGCAGTTACTTTAATAGCGATTTCTTTGTCCTTACCAATATTGAAATCAACGACATCATTGCTTGCGTTAGGCGAGAGTTCAACAAATAAATTGATTGAATCAGCACTGTAATTTGGACATTCTGCCGTAGAAAGTGTCCAGATGAAAATATTATTGCCTGGACTCAAATTACGGACATTCGTTTCGGCGGAATTACTCTCATCAATTGTACTACCGCCCCTATTTGTCCATACCCCAGTGGCGTTAATAGGACTATTCGCCATCAAAATTGATGCGTTATCGCAGGTTACTTCATCGCTACCTGCTTCGGCGCGCTCCAGCTGTAGGCGTTGTGTAACAACGACTTCATCGGTCGCAGAACACCCATTGGCAACATTAATGACAGTTAAGCTATATGTGCCCGGCGTATTCACGGAAGTTTGAGTAGCATTGTTTTGAATAATATTGCCAGTAGCATCTCGCCATTCGTATCTAAATTCTGATCCAGTAGCCGTTCCCGTACCACCAATGGTTAGGTTACCGCCACAACCTAGGTCTATTTCGCTACCAGCATCCACGGCGGGTGCTTCTTGGTCTGCTTCTACGACTACAGAAAAAGTAGCATCGCACTGTGTGGCTGAATTGCGTACTGTCAGTGTGTAAGTACCTGCTTTTGTTATAATTGCAGATTGTCTAGAAATATCTACGGTAAAATCATTGTTTTCAGCACTACTCCATTCGTAAGTTAGGTTTTGTCCTTGCGAAGAAGCTGCCCCATTCAATAAAATGCTTTCTCTCTCACAAGTCAATATTTCTGGCTCACTAATGGTCGCTACTACATCAGAACCACTTTCAATGATAATCAAAGTGGAGTCTTTACAGCCATTTCTACTATTAGTAATAATCAGTTGATAATCACCTGCCGTGGTGGTAGTCGCTAACAAATTATTAGCATTCGCAATATTAGCTCCCGCTGGACCTATCCATTGTGGCGTTTCTGTATTCACCAGTTCTGTGGCAGAGCCGTCTAATGAAATTGGCGTTCCAATACAGTCCACCGTTCGATTCAATGTGGTATTGATGATCGGTTTGGTTACTTCTACGTCTTTATTGAGAACAAAAAATTCACGTCGCGTACAATTCAAATTCGTTTCTGTTACTTCAATTACATAAAGTCCAGGCACATCTAGTTCCGCAGAAGATGTAGTAATCGGCAATCTATTTTGTTCATCGTGTATCCATGCGTAGGTATAGTTGCCGGCAGGTTCTACACTTAGGCTTACTTCAGAGGTAGGCGTAAGACAGTTCAAATTAGTAGTAGAAGCCTCTAAACTAATCCGAATGCTGGTGGTATCGGTTTGTGTAACTTCAATAGTATCACTAACAAAGCAACCTAAGTTATTAGTAATTCTTAGTACATAAAGCCCTGGACCATTTACAGTAACCACATCGGTGTTTGTTCCTTCCGTAATGATGCCGGTGCCTTCTACAATTAACCAACTGTAAGTACCTAAACTAGACCGAGAAGCGTCAATAGTTGTTGTTCCACCCGTACATGGCACAGGCGCAACGGGCGCAAATTCAATGACTGGTGTATCCGTAGTTCTTGTGATAACGATAGAATCTATTGCAGAGCAGTTGGTGGCAATATCAGTGATTCGCAAGAAATAAGTTCCTGGATTAAATACCTCTGCTACATTATTTTCAAGACTCACAATAGGATTTTCCTCATCTGCGGATAACCAATTTAGTACTAAGCCTGTACCTATGGATGACCCCATTGCATTCAGCACTACTTTTGAAGTATCTGCACAACCTATAATATCTCTTCCTGTAATGATTGCCGTTGGGAAAGAGCGCGTTTCTTCGACTACAATGTCGCCTCTTGAAGTGGTACAACCAGATATTGTGTTTGTTACGATAACTTCATAATTACCTGGTTCTGTTACTATTGGCGCAAGCATGGTATCCATTGGACTGGCTAGTGGTGTACCATTTCTAAACCACCGAACGTTAAACGTATTCGTATTGGAAACCCTTACATTCAACTGAACACTATCGGTAACACAATTTAATTGTTCTATAAAATCTACTGCTATCACAGGTAGTTGCTCATCAGGAACTACATTCACCGTATCTGTAGCGGTACAATTTGTGAGTGTATTGGTAACGGTAAGTACGTAAGTACCAGGATTGAATGCTTGCACAATAAAACCATTAGACGGGGTAGGTGCTATGCCTCCTACTTCCACAGCAGACCAGCTTGCTATAAAATTCTCACCTTGACTTGAGCGGCTGGCATCTAATGTTACAGGGTCGCCCGAGCAGTTGAGCGTTTGACCAGTACCAGCATCCGCTATCACGTTTCCACGCTGGTCAGTAATAATGACGGTATCTCTTGATTCACAACCTTCGCTGTGTCTGATGCGCAAGACATAGAGTCCAGGTGCAGTAGCTGTGATGACTAGGCTTGTGCTGTCGCCTACGATTACGCCATCAGGCGTTCTCCAGAGGTAAGTAAGGTTTTCACCTACTTCTGTTCCTTCGGTCGCATCCAGTGTAATTTCATTTGTTGCACAATCGAACACTTTATCTTCCCCCACATTTACAATCGGGTCGGGTGTTGTTGTTACCTCAACAGTATCCCTAGCAACACAACCTGTGGCAGTATTCGTTACTTCAAGTTGATATAGCCCAGCCCCGAAGATAAGCGGATTAACAGACCCATTTACTTGTACCTCTCCTGTTTGCCCAATGACCGACCAGTTATAGTTAAAATTTGCACCTAAGGAAGATGCACTACCATTTAAAAGCGTAGTGCTTGTACCACAAGATAAATTCACATCTGCTCCTGCATTAGCAATAGGTGAAGGATTAGCAGGCACTAAAGTTACTACCCCATCGGTGGATAAACCGCCAGTATCAGTAATCGTGAAGGCATAATCACCTGCGGAAATGCCATTTAAAGTGGGGCTAAAGCTACCATTGCTCCAAGCATAGCTGTAGTTACCTTCTCCACCTGACACAGAAAATTCTATGGCACCATTACTAGATTCGGCACAAGTAGGTTGTATGACAAACAAAAAATCTACTTTTATCGCGTCAGCAACACAGATTTCACCATGTAGCGGGTTCAAAGATAGGTTGCGGTCGCCGGTTTCACTACTTTTCACTACAAAGGCATTGGGTGAAGAGGAGACATCTATTCGAGTACAGGCTTTTCTATTGCCAACCGCCCTAAGGCACAGTTCAAAAATAGCTGTACCATCAGCTAGCGTAACGCCAGCGTTGGCAGCATCTTGCCAGTCGATCCCGAGCACTCCAATATCGGACAAAGCTAAATTAAAATTGTCTTGGGTCAATCCGTTTAAATTTCCCGTTGGATTGATACTTTCAAATTTGAAGATACTTGGATTCCAGTTCAACGAAAACTGTACCGTAGTCAAATCATTAAAATTCCTCACCTCAATTGGAATGCAGACTAAAGAATCTTGGCTAACCTGTAGAGGAGAATTAACAATCACGGCAACGCCCATTTCATCGAAAATACAGATGTCGTTTCCTTGATCCGTCACACTAATTGGATTACCATTTGAGTTTCTGGTAATAGCTCTAATAGGTTCTGGAATATCAGAGAAAAATATGGTATTGCAAAAGCCGAGCGGAGCATCCTCTTTTGCTTTGAAACAAATGCTGTACAGCACAGTCCCATTGGGAAGGGTTTCGCCTCTAAAGGTTTCGCTTGCCCAATTGAGATTTAAGATACCTTGATTAGCTCTAGTTAAGTCAAAATCTTCAATACCTAAACCAGGTACACCAAAACCAGTGACAGATTCAAACTCGATCAATGTCGTTTCCCAACCCATTGAATAGTCAAGGCTAACAATTTCATTGAAGTTATCCACCAACACATCTACACAGAAACTTTCAGAAGGCGATACTGTGGCGTTGCTGATTTGCAAATTCAGACTTTGTGGAGGCAAAATGGATACCGTACCATTTCGTGTATTCAAGCCGGCATCTTGATCCCCGCCAAGTGTTGTCTTGACGAACACATTAACAGGTTCATTCGTAAACGCAATAGGCGTGAAACTTCCGACTGGTCCGATAGCCGTAAAGCAAAGTGAGAAAATGCGTGTATCATTCTGCAATAGCACGCCTGTTGTATCCGACCAGTTGAGCGTTAAAATACCAGATATGATATTGCTAAGGTTGAAATCATTTTGCTCAAGGCTTCTCAAATTAATATTTTCTACTCCCTCAAAACGAAGAATGTTTCTATCCCAAGTCATGGAAAGGCGCATATCTGTTACCGCAAGAAAATCTTTTACGGTAATGTCAACACAAACTTTTTCTCCAGGATTAACCGTTTGGGTAGAGGATTGAATAGTAACAGCACCAGGTTCATCATTGACGAAAATACGTCCTGAATTTAAAAATTTACAGCCTCGCTCTCCCTCAGATACTGTTGCTATCTCTATGGGAATAGGGTTGGAGATAAATTCAATAGGGGTGAATTTACCTCCCTTGGAGCTAACATTAAAGCATATGTCAAAGAATTTTGTATCATCTGGGAGGTCTATGCCTGCACCATTAATATCTGCCCAACTTAAAATAATAAAACCATCTGCAGTACGCCGAGTATTAAAATTGGATAGGTTCAGAAAAGGGAAATCGGGATTATAGTCAATACTACTAAATTGAGCCACCGAAGTATCCCAACGCATGGTAAACTGTGAGGTAATGACCTCTTTAAAATTCTTAACGGTAATCGGTACACAAACCAATTCTTCAGGGTTGGCGTTCACTTCGCCAATTTCTATGGTTACAGGTTGCCCGCCAACCGATATTTCTGCATCTTGGTCGAGTAAACCAATATTCACGTTCACATTAACGCGCCTCACATTAGCCGAAGCGCGGTTGATGTCCACTATGGTTGTTCCGCCGCACTGATTAGTAGTTTTAAAACAAAGTTGATAAATAGAAAAATTGTCCGATAGATTCCTTGTCGGAATAGTAACGCCTGCTCCAGTTGGAGATTGCCAAACTATTTCTAGTACTCCATTTTGAGCACTACCTTGTTCAAAATTGTTTAAATCAAGTCCTGCAAGATTGAATCCAGAAATGCTCGTCAATTCCAGTATTTCAGCATCCCAAGTGATAGCATAGCGAAAGGAAAGAATATCTGTGAAGTCATTAACAATAACATTCATGCAGACCTCTTCGTTGTTACCATAATTACCGCTGGCCGCTGCTATGGAAAATGTAGGTTGAGCCCAAGTACTGAAGTAAAGCCCAATAATGGCAAAAAGCACTAGAGATAGCTTTTTCATGCGAATATGAAGCGAATTATTTTTTATAGATTTCATTGTAAGATGTTTCTTTATAGTGAGTTGTATTTGAATATAGAACAATCTCAAAATTAGTATTTTACTTTGCAAAATTGAATGACACGTTAATCTCATGTGAGCCATTAGCAAACGGACCAAATGAAGTAAAGGAATAGCCATAGCCATAACCAATTTTCAAGACATTGCCGTAACCCTCCACGTCGCCTAGTCGAATGCCCGCTTCAACGTGTGATGTTTTAGCCGATGAACCACCTGCGCCTACCCACAAGCCGTTCACGAATTGATACCGCAAATTTGCATCAATATTGAGGGGGGCATTAGGTACATATTTTACCCAAATAGAAGGCTCAATAAAACTATCATTCCAAAAGTAGTGAATAAAGCCTAACTGCGCATAAACGTGTTGTACGCGTTGGGTCAAAAATTCATTCCCTGCTTCGTCCACCAAATTCCAGTTGAAACCAAATACTTGCGGTACAGAAACACCCCCATAGATGAAGTCGTCCTCTGAACTGCGACGTGCTATGCGTTTGTAAGCAAAAAGACCAAACCCTACATCAGGATAAATTTGGGATAAGTTTTGTGTAGCAACAACATCGTCTTGATCTCTTAGACGCAACTCATTGGCGTTCAAGCGATATTGTACAGCTCCAGCACTAATGCCTATGCTGATTCCTCCATAACTAGGGTCATCTGCTATGACCCCACCGATACGACCATAAGCCCCTGTTAAAGAGATTGGTCCTGTCTGGTCATGAATAATATGTCCTCCTACGAGCATATTAATCCCCCTATTTTGGTCAGATAGATAATCGCCTCTGAAAAAGGCAGTACGAGGGGAGGAGTTAATCTCCCTCCATTGCACTCGATAAGAGGCCCCCACTACTCCATTTTGACCAAATGCCATATAATCACTACTGATAGCAGCAGGATTGACAGCAGGATTGAATTCTCGATACTGCGTGAATAGTGGAAGTTGCTGTGCTGAAAGTGAAAGCGTTGCGATGATAAAAAGGGCGACGCTGAAAAGTCTTAACCTGTTCATATTAAGCCCAAAGGTGTTGGATTGTGAAAGAATAGAGTCTTTGTACATCGGTTTTTGCTCTTAATTTACTTAAAATCGGTTCTAGTAATTGCGCTGCAAAATTAAAAAAAATTACTTCCCAACAAGGGAAATTTTCACTATTTTACATTTAATTATCAATACTTTACAAATAAAACATTAATTGCATATACAATAAACTACATCCCCTAATCATCAAGATTAAGGCAGTTTCTGTTTATTCTCTTGCTTTCAATGGATTATAATTCTAGTGTAAAGGAGCTTGTAGCAAAAATTAGTGGCTATATTATAACTTTACAGCAACTGTTCTAAATAACCTTTATTGTGTAAGAAAATTGTGAAAAACGACTAAGAAATTGAAAAATACATGTCTTTGGGCATACTCACTTGTAAAGTTTAGCTCACAACAACTTAGATATAGGGCATAAAAATTGACGCAAAGAGTGGCAAATTTTTTACGCCTATTTCTTAAATCAATCCTGTTTTCTATGCTAATAGGATTGCTCAAAATTGGACTAAATCAGCGAAAGATAATGAGGAAACATCTCCTTCCAAAGCGGCCAGTCGTGCTCTTTCCAACCTCTAATATCTAGCCAATGTGTCACATTTTTTTGGTGGAGTAGTCCAGACATATGTTGATTGTAGGAAAGGCAGATATCCCACTCTGAAGTGCCGAGTACAATTTTCATGCGCCACAAATCGGGATGATTTAGATTAGGGACGAAATCAATAGGGTTATTGAAGTAAACATTGTCATCGTAATGCCCCCACATGAAAGAGCGAATGTCAAATTTTCCACTCATCGAATAGAGATGGCTTACTTTTTCTGGGTGACGAAAAGCAAAATTAGCTGCTAAAAACCCGCCAAAACTGGGTCCTGCCACAGCTACCTTTCCTGTGCCAGTGTTCCAACGAATTTTATCCACAATCTCTTCTACCAGCATTCGGTCGTAGCAATTATGATGGTAAACCTTTTGTGCTGGATGAATATTTCGATTGTACCAACTGTATTCGTTGATAGAATCAGGGCAATAAAGCTGTACCAAACCCTGCTGCACAAACCAACTTACCGAACCCACCAAACCTTGGTCTTTGCATTCATAATAACGCCCCATGGTGGTCGGAAAAAGAATCACCGGATAACCACGATCACCAAATACCAGCATTTCTATATCTTTGCCCAAGTTGGGAGAATACCATTTGTAGTGTCTTTCTTTCAAAGTAACCTAATGATTTAAATAACGTCTAACAATCAATTACTTTTCAGAGCCGCAGAAGCAAGTGTGCTAGGCAGCTTTGAAAAGTAAAGCTAAAATTATTTTCAAAAAAAAAACACCTGACTCAAGAAGAAAATTAGCCATGCGAAAAATCTTTATTCGAGTTTGCCAGTCCTTGGGTTTATTACCCAACTTGGAAGTAAAAGTACATCATTTTCAAAAGTATTCTCCCAAATTAGGGCGCAATGTAAAAGTGGATGTCTTTTTACCAAAAGATTTCTACCTACGACCTAAAGCGAGCTATTCTTTACTTTTATTGAATGATGGACAAGATATGGAAGCCGTTGCTATAAAAGAGCATCTGACGACATTGATGAATAATCGCTCTATTTGTCGCGTGATGGTGGTCGCAATTCATGCCAATGAGCGTCGCATGAAAGAATACGGAGTTGCTAGTA
>DAITMC010000099.1:0-12237 GCA_036835365.1 Saprospiraceae bacterium | reverse complement strand
TGGAAGATTTTTTAAAAGAAAAAAAACTTAAAAAAAATGCCAAGCAAATATTTAAACTTACTTGGCACTACTTTTTGCGGTCTGGACGGGACTCGAACCCGCGACCCCCTGCGTGACAGGCAGGTATTCTAACCAACTGAACTACCAAACCATTAATTCGTTAAACTTTTTTTTGACTATCGAAACACATTTGTTTCAGTGATTTATTTAACGAGATGCAAATTTATAGGTTTTTATTATATTTCCTAACAATTTTTGAAAAAAATACGAAAAAGTTTTCTGTATTCAAAATTCGCCTTAAATTCGTTGAGTATAAAGACATTATAAGCTTGTAAATGAAGCAAGTAGCTTAAAAAGTAGATGCTATGATTTTTCTAGAGTTTGAAGAGCCCCTTAAAAATCTTTACAGTCAACTCGATAAAATAAAAGATGTAGCAAGTGCTGGCGATGTCGATGTGTCCATCATGGAACGTGAGTTGATGCAAAAAATTAAGGACAAACGCAAAGAAATTTACAGCAACCTTACTAGATGGCAAAAAGTGCAAGTTTCCCGACACCCCGAACGTCCCTACACTTTATATTACATTAAACAAATGTGCAATAAATTTATAGAGTTGCATGGAGACCGCTATTTTGCTGACGACAAAGCTATTGTTGGAGGTATTGCTGACCTAGACGGTGAAACGGTCGTAATAATAGGGCATCAAAAAGGAATAAACATCAAAATGCGTCAATACCGTAATTTTGGTATGGCAAATCCTGAAGGATACAGAAAAGCGTTGCGTTTGATGAAAACAGCAGAGCGTTTTGGTTTTCCTATAATTACGCTAATTGATACACCAGGTGCTTTTCCTGGATTAGAGGCGGAGGAAAGAGGTCAGGCAGAAGCAATTGCACACAATTTGATAGAAATGGCACAGTTAAAAGTCCCCATCATCAGTACGATTATTGGTGAAGGTGCGTCAGGTGGTGCCATTGGGGTAGGGCTTGGCAATAAGGTGTATATGTTAGAAAACACTTGGTATTCTGTTATCTCCCCAGAGTCGTGCTCTTCGATTTTGTGGCGTAGTTGGGACTATAAAGAGCAAGCCGCCGAAGCTTTAAAGTTGACGGCAGATGATATGTATGAATTTGGCTTGATAGATGGCATCATCAAAGAGCCAGTAGGTGGTGCGCATTCCGCCCCAGATGTAATGGCGCGTGCTTTAAGAAGGCATTTGAAAAAAATATTGACAGAATTAGCACAATTTAGTGCGGAACAGCTCGTTCAACAGCGTATTGAAAAATATGCTAACATGGGCGAGTTCACTATTAGCCCTGTTAGATAGTCTAAGTACATAGGAGCAGCTATGAGCTGCTTTGATTTTTTGAGAAAACTATATAGATATGTTATTGGAACACTTTAAGTTTCTTTTGACTAAGAAGACCCTCGATAAACAACCAAAGCCGCTTAAACGTCAGCTCAGTAACTTTAATGATGCTCAGTGGATTGGTATCCTTTATGACGCAACCTCTCCCGAAAGATGCGAAAAAATTCAAACATTTGCTAAACAGTTACAAGATGCTGGAAAACAGGTAACCCTACTTGGTTTTATCAATGAAAAAAAGCAAAATATTGATGTCTCTTTCGATTATTTTTGCAAAAACGACTTGACTTGGACAGGTACTCCTAATGGAAAATTAGTGGAAAATTTCTTAACCAAGTCCTACGATTTACTTTACATCCTTCATCCAAAATCTAGTTTAGCCTTTGAATATATTGCTACGCTCACAGATGCGGCGTTAAAAGTTGGTCCTTGTACTAAATGTTTTGATGCGTACGATTTTATGCTTGAGGCGAATAAGCAAACAACTATTGAAGATTTCATGGAGCAGGCGCAGCAATACTGCCAACTATTAAAATCAACCAATACAGTCAAAAGCCAAAGGATTAAAAAGAAGACGAGAAAAAAATCAGTCGTTTAAAGCTCAATGGGCGTTTGTTGATTATTAGGAAGTGCACTAGTAAGTAGTGTTTGTGTCCTTTGCTTTTCTTGGGCTTTTAGGTTGAGTTGCTTAACGCCCTTGTGAAGGTAGCGCATGACAATACCAGCTGTTAATAAATCGGCAATTGGAAAAGCATACCAAATGCCATAAATGCCAAAGACGGGGGGAAGCAATAAAATTAGTGGAATTAAGCAGAATCCTTGTTTGGTTAAAGTAAGCAATAGTGCGGGCAATGCCTTGCCGATAGCTTGATAATAAGCTGCGCCAATAAGTTGCATACACAATAGTGGTGTGGCTAACATAGCGATTTTTATGGCACTTGGCGTTTGCGATAATAGCATTTCATCGCTTGTAAAAATGCTAACCAGCGGTTGGGTAAATATCATGACGGCAGCAAAGACCAGCACAGCCACTCCACTGCCATAAAGAATAGCGATTTTGATACTTTCTTTCACCCGTCTCCAGTTTTGTGCTCCGTAGTTATAGCCTGCAATTGGCAAGAAGCCTTGTGTGACACCGAGTACGGGAAAATTTACCATCATCATCACCCGATTTAAAATGCCGTAGGTTGAAATGGCAATTTCCCCACCATAATAAAAAAGTGAGTTATTAAGAACAATAAAAAGCAGGGCAATAGTGCCTTGTCGGGCAAATGTGATGCTGCCGATGGAAAAAACTTCTTTTACAATAGGTAATTGTAGTCGTAGATTGTGAGGGATAATTCTTAATTCTGAACGTTTGGTCAAAAAGTACCACGCAGCAAAAGAGGCACTAGCCGCATAGGAAATACTGGTTGCCCAGCCTGCTCCAGCAATGCCCATATCCCATAGAACGATGAAGACAAAGTCCAAGAGAATATTAAATAAAGCTGGAATCATCATGACCAGCATCGCTATCCTAGCGCGTCCTTCAGAGCGAATAACATTATTGGACATCATAGAGATAGCTAAAAATGGAATACCAAAAACAATTACTCGAAAGTAAGTTTGTGCCAAAGGAATCAAATCCCCTTTTGCACCAAATAAGTTGAGGATTTGCCGTTCAAAAAATACGCTTAATAAGACAATGGAGGCTGCCAGTACTAAAGTCAATACAATTTGATTGCCAAAAACTAACTGTGCTTTATCTGGTTTATTTGCCCCTAATGCTCGCGAAATGATGGATGCTCCCCCCACGCCTATCGCCATGCCAATAGAGCCGATTAGTAGTGTAATAGGGAAAACGACGGTGGTAGCACCAATGCCTAGTGCACCTACAAATTTGCCTACAAAGATAGTATCTACAATACCATAAATAGACATCACTAGGATACCTACCGATGCTGGAATGGCTTGTTCAAGCAGCAAGGATGGAATGGGAGCTATACCTAATTTTTTTGAGCGATTCTCCATGAGTGAGCGTAGCATGTGTAAGATAGTGCTGTAAAAAGTTGTTTTGATAATGGCTTTGTAAGATCACCATATCTAACAAATATCATTCCAATATATACGGTTTTTGAGCAAATAAGTTTTACACTAGGCTAAAGAGTAAGCTAAATTGGCTTCCATCAAACCAGATGTTGCTATCTTGTTTAAGGATACTGGATGTACTTCGTTTAGTAGTTGTTTTTGTATAGGTAGTACAACTTTAATGTAGTTATCAGTAAAGCCAGACATCCATTCTTGTTCTTTATGCTCTTCAAAAAGTACATTTCTCGTTTCTCCTACATGTTGTTCGTAAAAGCTACGTCGCTTTTTTTCGGAAAGTATGGTTAGTATTTTATTGCGTCGTCGTCTTTCCTCCATTGGTATAGGATTTTCCATTTCAACAGCGGGCGTGTTCGGTCGCTCAGAATAAGTAAAAACGTGCAAATAGGATACTTCCAATTCGTTGATAAAACGGTAGGTTTCTAGAAAATCTTCTTCGGTTTCGTTCGGAAAACCAACCATAATGTCCATCCCAATACAACAATGGGGCATTAATGATTTGATAGTTGCTACTCGCTCGGCATAAAGCTCACGCTTGTAGCGGCGGCGCATGGCTTGTAGTTGCTTATTGTTGCCCGCTTGGAGTGGCATATGAAAGTGAGGGGCGAAGCGCTTGGATTGAGCTACAAACTCAATAATTTCATCGGTACAAAGATTAGGTTCGATACTCGAAATTCGGAATCGCTCAATATCTTTCACCTCATCTAATGCTTGGATGAGGTCAATAAACATGGCTTCTTTTTTAGGCTTTGTCCCTTCTATCACAGCAGTGCCATTGCCGAAATCACCTATATTCACACCAGTAAGAACAATTTCTTTCACGCCCATTGCTGCAATTTTGCTAGCATTGACCACTACGTTTTCAATCGTATCACTTCGGCTTTTACCTCGCGCTAAAGGGATAGTACAAAAAGTACATTTGTAATCGCAGCCATCTTGCACTTTAAGAAAAGAGCGGGTTCGGTCGCCAAAGCTAAAGGCATCTATAAAGCTATTGGCTTGTTGTACTTTACCAGCCTGCACCATCCCCTTGCCAGTTGCTTTGCTGAGGTCGTCAATATAATTGAGGATTTGAAACTTCTCAGCAGCGCCCAATACTAAATCAACGCCAGGTATGTTAGCAATTTCTTCTGGTTTTAATTGTGCATAACAACCCACTACTACTACAAAAGCGTCAGGCGAATGGCGAAGTGCTTTGCGAACGATATTTCTACATTTTTGGTCGGCAAAATCAGTTACAGAACAAGTATTGATAACGTAAATATCTGCTCCTGTCTCAAAGTCAACTGTTTGATAGCCAGCCGCTTCAAAGAGCCTGCCAATACTAGAGGTTTCAGAATAGTTGAGTTTACAACCCAATGTATAAAAAGCGACGTTGCGTGGTGTCATGCGATTTTTTTTGAAATATTGACTTTTGATTTCTTGTTGTTCTCTAACAATTACTTTTAAGATTCAGTTGCTTGAATCTTTTAATCAACATAAACAATTTTATGCAAAAAACGGATGCCTATGGTAATTTCAAAAGTAACATTTCTAATTAGCCGCTCGCCAATGGTCTCGTTGTTGTTGGTGTAAGGATTATAAACGGCATTAATTTGCGGTTGGCGGTATTGGTAGGAAAAATCAGGATTAACGGTGAACTCTACTAACCCTGCAATAAATTCCGAAAAAGGAAATTCTAGTCCACCACCAACAGTTGCACCGTAATTAAACTTCTGCACGAATCCATCAATCGGATAGATTAGCGTGTTGAGGAAACTTGAAAAAAATTCATATTCTTTCAAGTTGGTGCCTACGGTGTAATCTCCTCTTATGCCTAATAAATAGTAGGCTTTATTATTCAGTCCAAAATCATATTTTTGTTTTCCTCCCAAAGTGAGTGAAATGGTTTGAAATTCAAAACGTTGTGGCGGCAGTCGTTCAATTTGATTATTGAAAATATTGGCTACTATTTGATTGCGAATGGCACTTCCCTTCATATGATAACCCAATTGTGCAAAAATTGCGAAGGCATTTTCTTCTGGCGCAGATTCTATAAAAGCAATGCCATGATAGGCAAACAAGGCATTTCGCTGAAAGCCATTCCAATTTTGCATTCCAATAGTTGGACCGCCTTTCAGCCCAAAAGCATAGCTTTGTGCACTAAGCATGGTACTCGTCGTTAGGAATAGTCCTAGTCCTAATAGTAGGTTCAATTTCATCTTCTTTTTATCTCAAAAGTAACTATTCGAGTACTTATCTGCAAATTTTCAGTATAGAATAACTTGGTGTTCAGTATCCAGCAATTGATGTTGAGCATTAGACACTGCATAATGAACACCAGATACCGAGTATCGGAAACCATCATCTTATCTTACTCTCAAGCGTTGACCAATGCTAATTGTATTGCCTGAAATTTGGTTGAGTGTTCTTAGTTGCTCTACACTTACACCATAGTTTATTGAAATACGATAAAGCGTTTCGCCTGCTTTTACCTCGTGAAACAAACCGGTAGTAGCTAATTCCAAGTCCTCCACTACGCTAGGAGGCACATCTTGCTCTTTCACGATGGAGGGCGCCGTAGTCTCATTACTCATAGGTAGTTCAAATGATGGAACGGTTAATTCAGTCATGGAGACTACATTTTCATCGTCCTTCAAATCAGTGTCTTGAAAAATATCCGCATTATTTTCCAATCTTGGCTTAGGAATTTCCTTTTTATTAGAAGTGTCTATGGCTAATTTTGGCGTATTACCTCTACGTCTTCCACGCAGTAGAATGCGCTCGCCAGTAGCAGGTTGTGTTCCTTCTACCATTAAATTCCTACGATAAAGCTGCTCCAAATGAACGCCATATTGATGAGAAATATCCAGCATAGTTTCGCCTTGTCTTACCTCATGGAAGCTCTCCTTACCTCTGTACGCACTGCGTTTGGGTTGTAAATATACTTTCGTTCCTTTCGGCAACTGGCTGTTTTCTGTAAAACGTGCATCGTTGTAGCGCGTCAGAGTACTAATGGGTATATTCGTGCGCTGAGCGATGTTTTGCAGTGTTTCATTGCCTAGCGCAAAGGTAATTCTAGCATCGTTAAACGTAGTAATTTCAGCACTTACAGATATTGTCGTTTCGTTCTTTTTTTCGGGTAAATTCACCATTATTGGCGGGACGTTCACTCGAACTTCATCGTACTGATAAAGTTGATATGTTTCTATTACCCTTATCAAATCGGTGCCATAATTCGGGTTAGTGGCATAGCCTGCCTGTCTCAATCCATGCGCCCAAGCCCGATAGTCTTTCGGGTCAAGTTGGAATAAGGCTTGATAGCGATATCGACCACTTAAGAACTCAGAATGTGCAATCCAACTTTCTTCTGCTTTGTTGTATTTGCGGAAGCAAGAAGGAACAATTCTACCTCTGGCATCGCGGTCATCATCTTCTTTGTAATAAGTTTTGCCCGTCCAATCGCCACCACATTTAATACCGAAATGGTTGTTGGCTTTTCGCGCTAGGTCGCTTCTTCCTGCACCAGACTCTAAAAGTGCTTGCGCAATTTTTATGCTGGCAGGAATACCTGTGCGTTCCATTTCCTTAATGGCAATATTTTTGTACTTGTTAATAAAACTAGCCTGTGGGGTTTCTGCTGCAAAAGCAATATTTAAAGATGCTACCCACACTAACATGAACTTCAATGACCTTCTCATAGCACTCAAATTTAGGATGACTTAAAAATCGGTTCTAATTACATTTCAGGAATTTTTATCCCCTTTATTTATACGTTGTGTATTACAAAAGTTTGCTGCATATAGAATAATTTTAAATTTTATTTTACTGTAATACAGCTAGTTAAGACAAAAACATTACCTTAATCTATTTTAATACACACAGTAGTTGTAATTTTCTAACCATTTCCTAAATTTGATAAGTTGAATTAATTTTAGCTTTTGAATTATTTTATACTAAAACAGCTATAAATAAAAAATCTTATGAAAAAAATGGTGTTTATCACTTTTTTAACAATTATGTTATGGGCTTGCAAAGAAAATTCAGAAGCTAATTCTAATGTTTCAACAACTATCGTTACTAAAACAAGAGAAATTCCAGTAGAGCCTATTTTAGCCACAGCAGAAGTTGATCGGCTGCGTATCCGCAAGTCCCCAGATTTAAGTGGTGGCATCATCGTAGAACTATCCGAGGGGGATACTTTGTATTACCTGAATCAAAGAACGCTAGAAACAATAGAATTGGTATTGAGAGCGCAAAGTGTCCATGCGCCTTGGCTCAAAGTACGTACGACAACTGGCTTAGAGGGTTGGGTATTTGGTGGTGCTATTGCGTTGAAAGAATAAATTGATTCCTTTCTAATCCACCTTTTAGCCTACTCTAATAACCAAATGACAGTTTAGCTGAAGATTTGACTTGAGAAATGTACTGAGGTAAGTTAAGAAAGGGGGACAACAGCCGTCTATCCAAAAACTAATTTTTGTGAAGATAGCACAAAACCCCTGAAAATAATAGCGTTCAATTTATGCCGAATTTTCAATTGCTTAACCTCAAAAGTATTGGAAAATTACCTAAAATCAACTTTTTCTGCTTTTTGGGGTTTGAAGCACCGATTTTGCGCCCTTTTGCCGAAGGCTTTTTGAACTTTTCAAAGTAGATGAACCCCTATCTGCGCCTCACCACGAGCCTGCTTACCTTGATAGAGTGGTTGCTAAGGGGTTTTTAGACAGTTGGACGGTGAATGGACTTGCGCCGTTGAATACTCAACTAGAAATTTTCTTGAGGGCTTTAGTCCAAATAGCTTTTAAATTATTTCTATTACCTTAGCATTCAACCAACCTTCATCGCCATTTGACAGACGTACTTTATACCAATCACCAATTTTATCCAATAATTGGACTTTCAAGCCTTCATGAATAAGTAAAATGGACGTACTCAATTCGTCAGGTGAATGCTTTAAAGCAGTTTCTTCTAGCATAACAACTGCTTGTTCGCTATTTTTTGTATTAGCTACTGCCAGTAATATCGGTAAAATACTGATAAAAAGTAAAGCAATACCTACAAAAAAGGCTTGTTTGCGTAGGGTACGTGTTTTCCCAATTTGCCAAGTAATAAGTGCCGCCATAGCCGACCAAAAAAGTAGAATACCCAATGCTACCCAAGCGTTGCTACTCCATCGTTGACGCAAGGCATTCCACCAGTCTAGCAAAAAGAAATTGGGTAAAGCCTCTATTTGATCTTTAAGTTGAGTACTGATGATAGATAGATTGTGTTGAATGTCTTTATCCTTAGGCGCAAGACGAGCAGCACGCTCGTAGTGTAGAACAGCTTTACCCATCTGTTGGGTGCGATAGTAAGCATTTCCTAAGTTATAGTGCAATTCTGAGGATTGATACCCCTGTTGAAGGATGGATTGATATTGGGTAATAGCTGTGGTGTAGTCTTTTTCTTGATAAGCTACGTTAGCTATTCCAAATGCTTCGTCTATGGTTTGTGCAAAACCAATAGTTATTTGAGCAACAAGTAATAGTAAGAGACAAGTGCTTCTTAGTTGTTTAGGCTTCATTTTTCTAAAATTGTATTGGATTGTAGAACATCCATCAAACTTACAAACCTCATTAGATATTTACCCCCTACCAACATTAGTTATTCTCCACTGTATTTGCTTCGCTAGAAGGTATGCTCGTTTCTTCTTTTGCTTTTTTTTCTGGTTTTCTTTCAAGCAAATCAGCTACGGAGCGAGGGCGTTTCTGAATTTCCCATCGAAAACCCTCCAACTTTAATTCCTCGTGTTTAGCTTGCCGCATAGGGTCTAAACGAGCAGTAGGTTCGTTATAGAATTTAATTTTATTAATCTGATTATTGCCAAAATAAAGCAACATTTCACTACAAATAGCCTTGTTTACGCCAATATAGGCATTGAGGGCATCCAACGCATAATAGACCGATTCAGCGTTGCCTTCCACTTGCATTTGTCGCAATTCACTTTCCGCAAAGATAGCCATAATATTTTTCCCTTTAATCTGGTTGAAGTATTTTTCATCGGGACTATTAATAATAAACGAATGATTAATTAGGAAAATGCGGTCTATTTTTTCATCTTTTAGCACTAGGCGAATAGTATCCGCTGAAAACTGAGAAGTGTCTGACCATATTAATGGATTCTCAAAAAATCGAAAGATAGAATCGCGCGTGCTGTAAGTTAAAGAATCACAAATAGCTTGTAAATCAGATTTAAAAATACGCACATCTGGATAAGCAACTAACGTTCTGCTTGTATCCATCCTTTGCAAGCTATCTATGGTTAGCAGGGTATCTACACGACGAAAAGCAATGAGTGTATCAGCAGAAAGATAAAGCGAATCTTCTTCTATTTTTGTGATAAGCAAGGGTCTATCGCCGCTGGATTTGAGGTAGTCATTTACGTTGTCGTATTCTGTATATTGACAAACAATCGTCAAATTTTGGGAGGTATCCTGCCAAATCACATTTCCACTCGCCATACCTAAACCACCTTCGCTATCGAAATCTATTTGGTCGGCTTGCAAAATTTGGGGTGGATTGCTGACGTAGGAACGCCCTCTAGTGCGATAGAGATTTTTCTTTTGATTGTAAATAATTTGCGCTGCTTGAATACTTTGCGTAGAATCTTGATAATTAGCCTTGCCGAGCAGAAAAATTTCATCTGTTTGGTCGTTATATATTATGGTGTCGGCATCTGCTTTTCGCTTTTGCTCTTTAAAGGAGGCGTTACCTGTGAGTGTGTAAGTGTCATTTACGCCATCATATCGAATAATATCAGCGTTTGCTTGTTGTTGACCTCTTTCGAATTGGGCGTTCTGCCTAAATTCTGCTATTTTATTAGCGGTATCATAAAAGCCATCTTCGCAATAAATTTTAGTCGTATCGCTAGTAATAAGGGTTGGACCCAAAAAAGTAGCCACTTGTGTTTTAGTATTAAAGAGCAAGGTATCAGAGCGCAAGTTAAATTCTGGATTTACAACAATCACGCTATCTCGAAAGTAAACATCATTGGTAGTCGTATAAAAATAGCCCCGTTTACTACTGAGTTGTGTTTCACCATTGGTGAGCAAAGCACCTGTAAAATAGGTCGCTACTTTAGTGTTCAAATCATAATCCAGTTGGCTGGTGAAAAGTTGCTGCCCTGCGTTGTCCAACACCACCTCTCCAAAAAGGGTCGCCTGTTTTGAAACGCCATCATAATTCAGCGAGTCAGAAAAAATACTTAATGAGTCGCCTTGTTGAATAATGACATTGCCTTGTGCCACCAGTTGTGTACTATTAGTAATGACCGCCGAATCACAATACATGAAAATACTATCTTGCCTAAGTTCGACATTGCCTAACAATCGTTGAATTAAGTCATTTTTCTGCTGTAGCAGTTCTAATATGTCTGCAAAATCAATTGTTATTTTTTGAATGGTATCTTGAGTATTAGTTGGGCTGGGCGTTAGCTCTTGTTGAGCCATCACCAGTAAAGGAGATGCCCAAAAAATAACCACAAAACACCCTATCCAATAATATTTCATTCCATGAGTTTTATTTCTTGAACACACAATAATGATGTTTTCCTTTGCCATTACATTATTTCCTTGCTTTTTGTTCAGGCATTAACCTTTTGTTAGGATTCACTGGTTCACACCCCCACCAACATATCGGCGGCTCTTTCGCCAACAAGACTACCAATGGCAACCCCCATGCCGCCCAGACGAACAGCTACACCTATGCGTGGTGAAGTCATTTCGACAATAGGCTGCTTGATGTCGCCGATACCAAGTATGCCGCTCCACCATCGTTCAATTTCAACTTTTGTGTTAGGTACAATCACTTCATGTAGTAAATGGGTAAGTGCTTGTTGTATTTTGTTAGTTACTCCAAATTCTGCTATTTGTTCTTCTTCTTGGGCAAGATTCCTACCTCCACCCAATAAAATTCGGTTATCTACATTTCTGAAGTAGTAATAGCCTTGTTCATAATGGAAGCATCCTTTAAGCGAAAGTCCTTGAATGGGTTTAGTAATTAATACTTGATTGCGAGCAGGTTGTACTGCTGAATTAGGCATGAGTTGTTGCACAAAACCATTGGTGGCAATCAATACTTTTTCTGCGCAAAGTGTCCAAGCATTTTCAAAGTTTAATTTTACTTCGTTTGAATGCTCTTCTATGGCATGAACTTTTAAGCCAAAAAAAAATTGGATATCGGCTGCTTGTGCAAGTTGTTGTAAGCGAATTATCATTTTGGCAGGGTGAAGTTGTCCTTCTAATTTACTGTAAATCAAGTGCTTAATACCTTCAAATCCAAAAGATGAAATCCGATTATCTACTACTTGAAAGGTATTAGGCTTCCCTGTAATCTGCTGAAATTGTTGATTAAAATAATCTAGTTGCGCTAAGCACTGCTCGAAAATCGCTGCTTCTCCTGTTTTAAAAATTTCATAGCCACCAAATGGCTTATAATCCATCCATTCATCTGATACCTTTTCTCGCAACCGCTGTAATCCTTCCCAACGTTGTTGTACCAACTGCCAAACAGTGTGTTCCTCATGCGTTGCCAAGTCGCTGATGAGTTCTGTGGGGCTACCGAAACAAGCAAATCCAGCGTTTCTAGTGCTTGCCCCTAAGGGCGTAGCATTGCCTTCGACGAGTACAATTTTAGCTTTGGGTTGCAAATAGCGAAGTTGTAGTGCAGCATTCAATCCTACTATACCACCTCCTACGACAGCAAAATCTACCTTTTTAAAATAACTATCCACTTCCCAAAAACTTTGGTTAGGCATAAGTAGCTT
>DAITMC010000098.1:0-12448 GCA_036835365.1 Saprospiraceae bacterium | reverse complement strand
AGTAGTTAATGCTACAAAAAATAACAATGATTATTACAATAATAGGAATTGGTTTGATAGGTGGCTCATTAGCCATTACGTTAAAGGAAAATGGTTTTGCACACACCATAATTGGGGTGGACATGAACGAGGAAAGTTTGCACAAGGCACTGCGCAGGAAAATTATTGACGAAGCATTGCCCTTAGCGCAAGCCATTGAAAAATCGCGACTCATTATTCTGGCAGTGCCTGTTGATGCTTTGTTGGTCTTGATTCCCAGAGTGTTAGATATAATTACCCATCAAATTGTTATTGATGTAGGCTCTACCAAAGTAACGATTATGGAAAGGATTAAGCATCATCCTAAACGCAGACATTTTGTAGCTACTCACCCAATGGCAGGAACAGAATTTTCTGGTATCGAAGCAGCTATTCCCAATTTATTTGATGAAAAATATACCGTCATATGCGATGTTGAGGATAGCGCACCGGCAGCGGTGGCAATAGTGGAGCAACTTTATCAATCTATCCCTATGAAAATCATCTACTTAAATGCTAAAGACCACGATGTGCATACGGCATATGTGTCGCATATTTCGCACATTAGCTCTTTTGCATTAGCATTAACGGTACTGGAAAAAGAAAAGGACGAGGAGCGTATCTTTGAACTTGCCAGTACAGGGTTTAGCTCTACGGTGCGATTAGCAAAAAGTGCGCCCGATACTTGGATCCCTATTTTTAGGCAAAATAGAGATAACCTACTGGATGTGTTAGATGAACACATTAATACTTTATCACAATTTCGATCTTTGCTCATCAAACGCGATTTTGATAAGATTAGAAAACTTATGGAAGAAGCAAATCATATTAAACGAATTTTAAATCAGAAAAAAGTATAAACTATGGATATGCAAATCAAACGTATTTTCGACAAACAAAGTCCTGTCGTTGTTGCTGGACCTTGCAGTGCTGAATCAGAAGAGCAAGTATTAGAAACCGCTCGCGAATTGGCGCACCAAAACATTGATTTATTTCGCTCTGGCATCTGGAAGCCAAGAACTCGTCCTAACTCTTTTGAAGGCGTAGGGGTTGTTGGTCTGGGCTGGCTGAAACGAGTCAAAGAAGAAACAGGTTTAAAAGTTACTACTGAAGTGGCTAACACGGCTCATGTTTTTGAGGCGCTCAAAGCAGGTATTGATGTACTTTGGCTTGGAGCGAGAACAACCGTCAACCCTTTTGCTGTGCAAGAAGTGGCAGACGCTTTAAAAGGAGTTGATATTCCTGTAATGGTTAAAAATCCGATTAATCCAGATTTACAACTTTGGATTGGTGCCATTGAACGCCTCTACAATGCTGGTATCACAAGGATTGCAGCCATTCATAGAGGGTTTTCTTCGCACGAGCAAACACGCTACCGCAACGTACCAAGATGGCAAATCGCTATTGACCTGAGAAGTAAATTCCCTGACTTGGAAATTATTTGCGACAACAGCCATATTTGTGGTCGTCGGGATATCCTTCAGGAAGTCGCTCAAAAGGCGTTGAACCTTAACTTCGACGGAGTAATGACAGAGGTGCACCCAACGCCAGATAAGGCTTGGAGCGATGCGCAACAGCAAATCACCCCTTCGCAGTTCAAAGATTTGATGAGTGGATTAGTTATTCGTAAGACAACGACAGACGATGCGGATTATCAACACCATATTGAGCACCTCCGCCATGAAATTGACGAGTTGGATAACGACATTATGAATATGATTGCCAATAGAATGAAAATTGCAGAGCGCATTGGTGAATATAAAAAACGCAACAATATTGCCATTCTTCAAACCGGTAGATGGAACGAAATCTTGGAAACAGCCGTACGACAAGGAAAAGCAAAAGGATTGAGTGAAGAATTTGTAAAAAACTTTTTCAAAGCTATCCACGATGAATCTATCAATTATCAAGAGAAAGTGATGAACGCTTAGCTTTGTTATTTTACAAGAGAAACTATCTGAAAATGTTTATCATTCAGGTAAATGCCTTTTTTTGGATAGTTTCTTTATTTTTGTTCGATGGTTTCCATATTTTCCACTAATGTAAAAAACACTCCAATAATGAAACTCTTTATTGCTTCCCTAATCCTTCTGTGCCTAAGTTGCACGCAATCTACCACTATGGTACAACAAGTTGTGGAAGATATTAGAATGACTTATGTTCCAGATAAAAGAGTAGCCACTTTTGAAGTAAGTGCAACACCCAAAAATGGTCAAATTTTGCTTACTGGCGAAACCTCTATTCCTGAAGCCAAGAGTTTACTCCTGCAGCAACTACAAAATGTTGGCATGAAATACATTGATAGCATTAAGTTATTGCCTGATGAACAATTAGACGGAATGACTTACGGCGTAGTTAATTTATCCGTTTGCAACATTCGCTCCAATCCTAAACACGCTGCCGAGTTAGCTACACAAGCTCCCTTAGGCACACCTCTACGTATCCTCAAGCGCGAAGGCGAATGGTATAAAGTGCAAACACCTGACCACTATTTGGGTTGGTTGGATATCGGTGGATTTACCTTAATGAATCGAGTAGGTTATGACGATTGGTTGGCTCAGCCTAAAACGATGTATAGAAACGATTTTGGATTCTCTTTCCAAAACCCTGATTTACAAAGCCTAAGAGTTAGCGATTTAGTAGCAGGTAATATTTTAGTTATTGATTCTATTGGCGAAATATTTACTAAAGTTGTTTATCCTGACAAAAGAATCGCCTACATCCCTAACCATGAATTGAGGGACTACAAGGCATGGATTAATCAAGATAGTGTAAAGATAGAACAATTAATCACTGATGCTCAACGGCTTATAGGCAGACCTTATCTTTGGGGTGGTACCTCTGAAAAAGGAATGGATTGTAGCGGTTTTACCAAAACAGTTTATTTTATGAATGGCTTAATGTTACCACGCGACGCTTCGCAACAAGTACATGTAGGCGTTACAGTAGCCCATGATACTACTTGGCAGAATTTATTGCCAGGAGATTTTTTATTTTTTGGACAAAAAGCCACCGCCGAACAAAAAGAAAAGATTACTCACGTTGCTATTTATTTAGGTGATGGTAAAATAATTCATTCCTCTGGGACGATAAAAATAGAAAGTCTAAAAAGAGGAGACCCTGATTTTAACGAGTATCGGTTCAATACTTTTATTCAAGCTAAGCGAATGACAGAAAACATTGGTGAGAATGGAGTGTTCTTTATAAAAGATATAGCTGCTTATCAATTAGCTAAAGCAGATTAGAATAGCCTAAACATAGTATCAACTAACCTAAATGAGTGACTAAACGCTTAAATTTTAGTCTAAATAGATATAAGGCTTTATTTATTTATACTTACTATGTTTTCCAAATTAAAATCAATTTATAATGAAATCATTTGTATTATTTTTATTTTTTAACATTACATTATTAAATTTTGGCATCGCTCAAAAGAAGGACTTGCAAGCTAAAGGTATTGCAGAGCCTAACGCCACTTTTCTTATTCAGGAAAATATGCAACAATTGTATGCAGAATCCAAAAATGCACTTACCATAGGCTTGCCTAATGTAGATGCTAAAAAGGCAGAAAGTGTATGGCAAGGGTATGTAAAGCAATTTAAAGCAAGTAGCACCAAAAAAGACAAAAAATCAAGTGTTTACTTCTCTGATGATGCTAATATCTCCCAGATAAGTAGCAATACCGTGGATTTATATGCTCGATTTGAAGATGGTAAAAATGGCACAGTAGCAACGGTTTGGTTTGACTTGGGTGGAGCTTACTTGGCTTCTGAAACACATGGTGATACTTACCAACAAGCAGAAGACTTACTCAAAGATTTTGCGATTGCTATCAATCGCTCCCTGGCAGAAGACAATGTAGTAGCGCAAGAAAAAATTCAAAAGAACTTGGAAAAGGAACTGGATAAGCTTCAAAAAGACAACAAAAAGTACAATGACAAGATGGAAGAAGCCAAAAAAGTAATTAGTGAAATGGAGGCAAGTATTTTGCAGAACGAAAAAGACCAAGAGAATAAGCAAACGGAAATCGAAAATCAAAGAAAGGAAGTAGAAAAAGCAAAAGATAAGGTAAAGGAGTTCAAATAGCATATGCTGAGTTAGGCACTAAATTTATTAAGCAGTATCTTAATAAATCTAGTGCCCAACAATAGTTCATTAATTTCTAGGTGCTGCTCTGATAGTGGTATTTTCTTGAATCCAACAAGGCACAAAAAACTTCCCTCCTTCTTGATATTTTCGAGAAAAAATATCTTCCATACTAGGCATATACTGAGTATATCGAGCAATATATTGATAGGCTTCTTTTGCAACACTGGGGTCAACTTGCTTAGCTTTATTCCACATATCAATCGCTACCCAAGTTACAACTTGACTATCCCAGCCTGTACCCGGTCCACAAAGTGGTCCACTAGAAGCATAGAGCCTACCAATGAGCATATAAGGCTCCCCCCAGTTTGGACGCACTTCGGCTGCACGCAATGCCCATGTTCGCGCTTGCGGAAAATTGCGTAAATGAGAATAATAAATCTTAGAAATTAACAAGAGTAATTCAGATTTTCGAGTCGCGTCCGTAGTTTCGTCTGCGGCTTTTTTAAATTGTTCTAAAGCACAATCATAATCGGCATTGCGCAGACAATCATAAGCCAATTTGGCAGGTCCTGGTGCTGTTTCCTCAACACAATTTTTATTGCCTGCTGCAATTACTTGCGCCATCATAGGGTCTTCGTTAGGACACCCTCCCCATTTTAATCGACTGAAAACCAAGCGTATCGTATCGCAATCTTCAGGTGCTATTTCAAAGTATCCGAAATATTGATTTTTATAATAATTGCAGTCATAAAAATCCTTAATGGCTTCGAAAGCCCGTAGGCGTTCAGGGGCATAATCGTTAATCACTTTCCAACGCTCACAATAAACACCTTCACATTTTTTTAATCCATTTGCAATAATTTCACGAATAAGTTGTTCATATTTTTTTGCTTCGTCATTATTAATTGTTCCTGCCTGCTGCAGTTCTACTAATAGTGCTGTGAAAGGATTAATAGCAAAATCATTCACTTTTAATCCATCTCGGTCTATTGCTTTTTTAAATAATTTAAAAATTTCTATTTTAGATTTTCGATTAGGGTATTTATAATAATAGTCAAATGCGCGACGTGCATCCACGTAGCCACCTGCCTGAGGATAGCAAGTTTCAATTTGATCATACAATTCAAAAACGGCATCAATATATTCTTCTCGTTTTATAGCATCTTCCGTTTGGGAAATAAAAAATTCATAAAAGAAAATACCATCAGAATACACGGTGTTTCGCTTACCATCGGCGGCGGGTGCAACGGCATACACTTCTTTCCAAAGTTCAAAAGCTCTTGGTAAATTATTTGCTTTTAAAGCATCGCGATACAATACATAGCTATCCTCTGCTTGGTCAGGGTCAGGAGCATCTTTGAACTTAGGGCAAGGACTTAAATTTTCTTCCGGCTCGGTAATTTCTTTAGGCGTTGTCACAGGCGTTTTTGCTACCTCTTCTGTTATCTTCGGCGTGCATGTAACCAGCCCCAAGACCAATCCAAGTAAAGCTAACCATTTAATGTTCATGATTTTTTATGTTTTTTGTTTTTAATTATTATCCTCTTTACCTTGTTATGTTGGAACAATAATAGCAAAATTTTATCAAATTGACAAGACCAGATGTGGCTATCTTTTGAGGAATACCTTATTTTTACGCTTTAAAATATAAAAACGTTTAAATATTAAGCTAATGAGTACAAGTATCATTAAAGTATATGTAGCGGTCATGTTTTGCTTACTAAGCATAACTTGCCAACAAAACACTTCCAAGCGACCTGAAGCTACGGTGGATTTAAAGAACTACGAAGAAGAAGCGCTAAAAGGCACATCTGTGAAACGAGTAGTACGTCGAAGTTTAGAAGGAAAGATTATGGAAGAAGGCTTTGTAAGAGATGGGCAGAAAGAGGGGGCTTGGATTACTTATGACGATGAAGGAAAAGTGATGAGCGTTACTACTTACATCGAAGGTCAACTCAATGGCATTCATTTAGAATTAGACAAAACTTATCGTTTAGTTTCTACCACTGGATATAAAAATAATGATTTCCATGGCGCAGCTAAGAAGTATAAATTTAGTAGAGTAACGGAAGAATTGCCTTATGAAAACGGAAAACTAGATGGACTTTACAAAAAATTCTATGAGAATAATGGTCAACCACAAATAGAAGCCAACTACAAAAATGGTTTGCAGCATGGCATTATGAAGCAGTTTAATTCTGAAGGCAGACAAATTATGGAGGTTGTTTACGAAAATGGCAAGCAACTGAGTAGCAAAATTGTGGGGGCGGATGAATAGACACTAAAATCTTTTCTACTTTGAGGATTAGTGTAGTTTTTTTTATCCTCAAAGTAGATATCTTTCATAAAAACGATTCTCTATAAAAAATAGATTATCCTATTGAAAATCAGTTAAAATAATAGAAGTAATTGTCGCAACTCACTGCTTGCCAACCATTGGATTCCTCAAACGCATATTCAAAAACTCAACTAGCAATGAAAAGGCAATCGCGAAGTATAAATAACCTTTAGGGACTTCACCTACTTCTGCACCAAAAAGTTGGAGGTGTCCTAGGTGCGCCCCCTCAATAATGAGCATGAATCCAATAAGGATTAAAAACGCCAAGCCCAACATCTGTATCGTTGGATGCTTATTAACGAAACGCCCAACAGGAACAGCAAAAAGCATCATAATCAAAACAGATAATACCACTGCAATTATCATAATCAACAATGCACCTTGCACACCGTTGGTCATTCCAACTGCGGTAAGAATAGAATCAAAAGAGAAAACAATATTAATCAGCGTAATTTGAACAATAATTTGGTTTAAAGTAGCTTGTTTTTTATCGTTCTTTTTGTTGGTTTCTGTGTGACCCTCCAGCTTGTGATTAATTTCGGTGGTGCTTTTATACAGAAGGAAAAATCCACCGGCAATAAGAATGAGGCTTTGCCCAGAAAATTCACCTTTTAACCAAGAGAAATTAAAAGACAGCCAAGGTGCTTTCAGTGCGATTAGTGCAGTAATACCAAAAAGTAACGCAACTCGCATTACCATCGCTAGGATTAAACCAATATTAGCAGCTTTCTTTTGTTGTGCTTCGGGTAATTTATTGGAGGCAATCGAAATAAAAATGATGTTATCAATTCCAAGTACAATTTCTAAGAAGGTCAAAGTTAGCAGACTTAACCAAACTTCTGGATTTACAAAATTGGGCATTATGAATTCCATAAAAGTAAATTGATGATATTTTTTGCAACATTACAAAAATAAATTGACGCTCATCCATTACAACTATATCTTGTACCTTCTTTAGTTAGGAAATTTCCTTTTTTTCGACGAATTTTACTGCCTGGTTATATTTTTTACTCAAAAATAACTTTCGTTATGAAAAACATTCTGTTTCAAAATAAAATTTGGTTTACTAATATCTTCTTATTGCTCTTCAATTACTGCTCTGCTCAACCTACTTCCAGTGCAACAAAACTGAATCAACTTTATGAAACTTATCAAGAACCTAGCATTACCAATAGTTTAGTTCGTTATCAACAGATTGAACCGCTCATCGAAGAAAGACGAAATAACCCTAATTTCAAAGTTTTGCGCGCCGGTAGTTCAATTGAAAACCGCCCTATCTATTTGGTGCAAGTAGGACAGGGCAAAACCAAAGTGCTACTGTGGTCGCAAATGCACGGTGATGAACCTACTGCTACTATGGCATTGATGGACATCTTTAATTTTTTTGAGCAAAAAGATGCCCTTCAGCCTTTGCGAGAAAAGTTGCTCAATCAGTTATCTATCTACTTCATTCCCATGCTCAACCCTGATGGTGCAGAACGCTTTCAACGCCAAAATGCCATTGGTGTGGATATTAATAGAGATGCCCTTCGCTTGCAAACTCCTGAAGCCCAAATACTTAAAAATGTTAGAGATGAAATAAAACCAGAATGGGGATTCAATTTACACAACCAAAGCAACTATTATTCGGTAGGCAATACTTCCAAACCTGCAACCATTTCTTTTTTAGCCCCCGCTTATAATGAAAAGAAAGAAGTCAATAGTGTTCGCAGCAATGCGATGAAATTAATTGTTGGTATGAACCAAGTATTACAAAAATATATTCCAGGTCAGGTGGCAAAATACTCCGATGCTTTTGAACCCAGAGCTTTCGGCGATAATATGCAAAAATGGGGAACGAGCACCATTTTGATTGAATCTGGCGGGCATTACGACGACCCTGATGGACAGTACATCCGCAAAATGAACTTTCTGGCTATCATGTGCGCCCTCGAAGAAATCGCAAATAGCAGTTACACAAAGTATAAACTATCCGCTTACGAAGCGATACCTTTCAATAGCAGAAATTTATACGATTTGATTTTAACGAATGTAAAGGTTAAAAGAGAAGATAAAATTTATAATTTAGATTTAGCTTTTAATCGAAATGCGGTAGCAGGAACGGAAAATTTCTATTACAAAAGTCAATTGGCTTATCTAGGTGATTTATCTACCTCATCTGCTTATAAAACATTTAATGCTGCTGATTATAAAATAGTAATGGGAAAAACACACCCTCAAGTGTTTGAAACTATCTTGGATGCAACACAAACGCCCATTCAACAATACTTATCAGAAGGCTATACGACATTAAAAGTGATGAAACTACCTCCATTAGAATATATAATGGAAGAGCAAATTCAATTTATATTGTCGGAGCAAAAACTAAATAATAGCCTACAACTAGGGGCTAATCCTTCCTTTTTCCTCGAAAAAAATGGAAAAAAAGAATATGTTCTAGTGAATGGTCAATTATTAAAAATCAATTGAATTAGAGCGTATATTTCTCTCTAACCTCGTCATTTGATAAAATCTACTTTTTTCACAAAAGTACCCAACCCTTTTGAAATAGTTGCTCGTCTAATAGGGTAAATTAAATAACATATCATGATGAAGCAACAAATTTCAATTTCATGCTTATTTAGCCTCTTGATGAGTGCTTTTTTACTACAAGGATGTTTGCAGGACAAATGTGAAGCAACACAAACTTTCACTCGTTACACGCCTATTTACAAACAAGTGGATGAAATCCGACTGGATGTAAAGGCAGAAGCAGCTCAACCGCTCAAAAATCCGGGTAAAATTTATGCCTACAAGCAATATTTTTTCATTAACGAAATTCAAGAAGGGATTCACATTGTAGATAATTCCAATCCTAGTGCTCCTCAAAAAAAGGCATTTATAAAAATTCCGGGTAATGTAGATATTGCAATAAAAGGCGATATGCTTTATGCGGATAATTACATAGACCTTATCACTATTGACATTAGCCAACCTGAACAACCTAAGTTAGCGCATCGAGAGCAGAATATATTTAACAGATTTTCCTTAGACCGCAACCTGGGCTATTTGGTACATTTTGAAGAAAGTCTTGAAACGATAGAAATTACTTGCGACGATCCTCGGTTAAGAGATGGTTTTTTCTGGCGTGGTAGCAATTTATTTGCTAGAAATGATGACTTTGCTAGTGCTCAATTTGATGGTGCTACTAGAGCCGAAAGCAACAGTAGTAGTACTGGCACCGCAGGCTCTATGGCTCGTTTTGGAATTTATCAGGATTTTTTATATACCATCGACCAAGTACAACTTAAAGTTTTTAGTATCGAAAAACTAAGCTCTCCGAGATTTATTAATGACGTTACCGTAGGATGGGGAATTGAAACCATTTTCCCTTACAAGGATAAGTTATTTATTGGTGCGGTAGATGGATTATACATTTTTGAGAACTCCTCCCCTACCCAACCTCGACAGCTTTCTAAATTCACACACGCGCGCGCCTGCGACCCAGTTGTCGTGGATGACAACACCGCCTATGTAACGCTAAGAAGTGGAAATCAGTGCGATGGATTTAATAATCAGTTAGATATTGTAGATATCAGGAATTTACTACGTCCTTCTTTAATAAAGACACATGCTATGCAAAACCCTCATGGTTTAGCATTGAAAGAGAAAGTCGTATTCATTTGCGATGGAGAACATGGTTTAAAATCGTATAATGTGGAAGACCCTTTAAATATAAAACTGCTTGACCATAAAAAAATAGCTACTTACGATGCGATTGTTTTACCGCAAAACAATCTATTAATGGTCATTGGTAAAGATGGATTTTACCAATATGATGTTGAAAATCCGAAAGATATGAAACAACTGAGCTTTATGCCAGTAGAAAAATAGTAGATAATCAACTATTGCGAATGAAGGCGTATGTGAATGTACTCCTTCATTTATAATTTAGTCAAAGTTCATTTTAATATGAAAAAAATAATTCTTTTACTTTGTTATATATCATGCTTTGGGGTTGCTCATACACAAGATAATTTAACTACCTCAGAGGCATTAGATATTATCTATCTCAAGGATGGCAATGCTTTAAAAGGTAGAATATTAAAATATCAAACCAATCACTCTCTAAAATTTCAGTTGCAAAGTGGAAAAAAAATGACTTTCTCAGTTTTGCAAATTGATTCGATTAGCCAAGTTAATATTCCCACTAATAATCATATTCCTAAAGAATTTATATTCAAAACAAAAGGATGGTACAATACCACCTACCTTAGTTTTTTAAGCGGTACTACACCTTGGAATAATGACTTTACTATGGGTTTAGGCATCAATAATACAGTAGGCTATCAATTTAACTCCAAATGGGCGCTTGGTTTGGGTACAGGCTTGGATTATTATTACATTGCACAGCGTGAAATTATACTGCCTTTATACGTAGAGGCTAGATACTACATGGAATTAAACCCTTCTATGAAGCCTTTTTTCACTCTTTCTAGTGGTTATGGCATAGCACTGAATGATAAGAACTTAGACGTAAAGGGCATTCAAGGAGGTTGGATGTATCATCCTGCTATTGGTTTTTTATTTGGGAAAGATTCATTTAGAAAATGGCAATTCGATGCTGGTATTAGAGTGCAGCCAGCTACCTTTCAATTTGATGTGCCTTGGATGGAGGGTAACAATACAGTTCGTCGAATGCTATATCAGCGATTCACTGTGAGATTAGGTTTATTTTTTTAATGTTTAAGAAATTCGATATCCGTGCGTTACACAGAGCAGGACATGATACAAGGCTGTATTAGAAACGAGCGTTTTTTTCAAGAAATGCTCTACCGCAAATACTTTTCTAGTATGATGACCCTCTGTATGCGCCATACTTGCGATCAAGACATTGCTACTCAAATATTAAATAATGGCTTTCTGAAAGTTTTTAAAAAGCTAGCTACTTTTTCTAATAAAGGTGCTTTAGAAAGTTGGATAAGAAGAATTATTTATCATTGTATTGCAGATTATTATAGAAGACAATCTAAACAAATTCGCTTTTTAGATTTGGAAGATAAAGAAAGTAGCTTAGAGGAAAATGTTTTACATCAACTTTACTTTGAAGATATTATACAGTTAGTCGATAATTTACCGCCTGCTACTCAACATGTGTTCGTACTTTATGCCATTGAAGGATATAACCACAGAGAGATTGGGGACAAATTAAATATTAGCGAAGGAACATCGAAGTGGCATCTTTCGGCTGCCAGAAAGCAATTAAAAGAACTTATTGAAAAACATTATAAAACAGCATATAATGCAGGTTGAGCCAAATAAATTTGATGACGCATTGATAGATAAATCTTGGCAAGAAATGGTTGCCATTTTAAATCAAGAAATGCCTGTAAAAAAGCGAAGACCTTTTTTATGGATATGGTTCTTATTGGGTTTTGGTGGTTTGGTAGGTGCTGGAGTTATCTATCAGATGAATACTGCTTCAAATAAAGAATTTAAAGAAAAAGAAATCAATAATGCAACAGTCATACCTATTGAGCAGGCTCAACTCAATGTTTGGGAAGAAGATTTAAAAAACTCTATTATAGAAAATAACCAAACAAGTTTCAATCATATTCGACCAAATAATTATTCAGGCAATCAGCGAATAAATGGTGATTTATCTTCGTCATTCACTCCTAAAACATCAGCCAAAGAAGGTAAAAACCTAAGTCAAGTAGTAGCAGATACTATACAGCAATCTATAATAGACAAAGAAATTGTTGTAGCAAAAAAGCAAGAAATCACCGATATTATCCCTAACGCAATTATTCCCTTGAGCAGCAGCTCCATTAAACCAATTTTATTTTCTAAAAACGAATATAATATTACAACATCAAGTTATAAAATAAGAAAAAATAATTTTAAATATGGTATAAATACTGGAATATATTTTGCTTCTAATCAAGAAAATGGTGTATTTGCAGGGTTTTCTTTAGCCTATAAATTAGCAAAAAAATGGCAAATCAATGTAGGTAGCGATTA
>DAITMC010000097.1:0-12487 GCA_036835365.1 Saprospiraceae bacterium | reverse complement strand
GTTATTGCAGTAACAGATTTTCACCAAACAAAATATGCTTGGTTTGAAACCCACATGGGCAATAACCATGTGCGCATGGATGCCCATTTGATGCCTTTTTTGAAGCAGCACTTTTCACCAAGCGTTGAACAGGTGAATCAGGCTTATGGGGGCATCTGGGAGTATTTGGTGTTCATTGGCAAAAAAGTATAGCTACTATGATGTCCTATGCTGAACAAATCAAAAAATTTGCCTATCAACAGGGTTTTTGGTTTGTCGGCTTTGCTAAAGCACAGCGATTGGAAGACGAGGCATCACGATTAGAAAAATGGCTCAATCAGGGCTATCATGGCAAAATGGAGTACATGGCAAATCATTTTGATAAACGCCTTGACCCTACATTGCTTGTTCCTGGCGCAAAATCCATCATCACATTGGCTTACAATTATCATCAGCCTGAAAAGCAAAAAGATAGCCATGCTCCTAAAATTGCGCAATATGCTTATGGCAAGGATTATCATCAGGTGATACGCAAAAAGTTGAAAGAATTATTTGCATTCATTCAAGAAACGATGGGGGCAGTGGAGGGAAGGTGTTTTGTGGATTCTGCTCCAGTCATGGAACGCCAATGGGCAGCCAAAAGTGGGATTGGCTGGACAGGAAAAAACACCTTGCTGATTCATCCTAAAGTAGGATCTTACTTTTTTTTAGCCGTTATCATTTTAGATGTCGCATTTGAACAAGACCATCCTATGAAAGATTATTGTGGCACTTGCACGCGCTGTATTGATGCCTGCCCTACTAAAGCCATTTCGCCAGAAGGCTATTTGCTGGATGCCAGTAAGTGTATTTCCTACTTAACCATTGAATTGAAAGAGGCTATTCCGAATGAATTTAAAGGGAACATGGAAAATTGGATGTTTGGTTGTGATATTTGTCAAGAGGTTTGTCCTTGGAATCGCTTTGCTCAACCCCACAACGAGCCTAATTTTGAGCCACATCCTGAATTGCTGGGTATGTCCGCTTCTGACTGGCAGGCTCTAACAGAGGCGACTTTCCAAAAAATATTCAAACAATCCGCCGTAAAGCGCACAAAATTTACAGGGTTAAAGCGGAATATTGAGTTCCTTAAAGCTGAGATTTAAGCACTCGTTGTAAGGCGAAATAGCATTGCATTACCGTTTTAGCATCGCTTATTGCACTCTTTTCATCTGTTCTATCCACCTCGAATAGTTTGGTATATAACTCTGTTAATTTTGGATATTTCAATACTTCCTTACCTCTTTTCTTGATTTGACAAAACTCAATTGAAGACTGCATGGTGCAATAAGTATCCTTATTGTAAAGTAACGAAAAATATTGTTTGGTCAATTTTAGCGATTTCAATTCATTGAATATCACTTTTTTGTGATACTCTGCATGATGCGCCACCAGCAAATCTACTTGTTGTACCTGCTCCATAAACTGTTCAATAATCGTCAACGAAGGGATGCCTTTTGCCTGTGCCATCTCTAGTGTAATGCCGTGAATATGCGCATTCTGGATATCGAAATCATTAGGAATGGCAATGTTTTCATAGGTATTATGAATATTGCTTTGCTCATCAGTTATGATAAAAGCCAACTGTACTAATCGAGCTTGCCGCTGATAGGGGCTATTTGTTTCGAGATCAAAGAAAAGGTAACGCATAGCTAAAATGGGTGGTATTTACTGGTTCAAAGCTAATGTTTTTGATGATAAATTGCAAATAAATATCATCAAAAAAATTATTCTTTGAAGCTGTAAAAATAGGTTTGGAGAACACCAAACCTACGCTGCATTCACTTTTATTAAACGAACCATAAAAACTATTTGCAAACCGCTTTATTACGCTGAATAGCAAACTGCGTATTTCCTTCTCGCCATCTTCCTTGTGTTAATTTTTGCTTATCCACTGGATTTAAGCTATCCTTACCATTATCATATACCATGTACACGACAGGTACGCCTTGGTAAGTAACTAATTCCCAGCGCCCTGAATTTTGCCCATAAGATGCCCCTTGAGCATTATCGCCATAGTAGCCTTCAACGCTAAAAGAACTGTCGTAATTGATTGTAAATCGACCATTAGCACAAAAATTGACATAGGTAATGCTGCTGGCGACATTGTCATTTACGTAAGAAGTTCTGTTGTAATACACCAACTGACTACCAGCAATCATTTGGTACAATTCCCGGTCTTTGCTTGCGGGGTAAGGGCTATTGCTTTTTGTGCTATTGCTTGTTCCTGTCGTACGCTTTTCCGTAGCTTGTCCATTACTCTGTTGGGAGTAGCTCACATCGTAATCAGAGGACTTTTCTGAAGATGTTCCAAGCAGCGTGGAAAAATCTATACCAGTTAATCCATGATCTTTAGTAACCAATGTAAAATGCTCTGTTGAATTTTCGTAAGTAAAGGTTAGGCTACCATTTGTCAATTTTGCGGTGAAAGGTTTTGTGGTGTTATCCACATAAATTTCTCCTTTTAAAGCATTGTTATTTTGAGTAGCCGTTAGTATAACCGCTGCACCAACTGCTTGCACAACGCCAAAATATTGCCCTTTTTTAAGTACTAAGTGAAGGGATAAATTACCTGTTGAGTTCATGTATGAGCCAGTGAAGCGTTCGTCCTGACCATAGGAACAACTCATCGTAAATAACAACATAGCCATTGCTATTATCCAATGTTGAATAGAGTACATCATAGTTGCTATAATTTAGAATGATAAAAAGGAATAAAGTTTTGTATTTTGTTAGTTAAGTATGTTGAATAGAAGTGTCGCCTGTGGGCGATATGTACCCATGCCGTAAAGATGATTTTTTAATGGGCGGGTATTAAAAAAGGTCGCTTTTAAAAAAGCTCTTGAAGAAAAATAAAAGCAAGCAAGGTGGATGCGATAACAATTATAATGGCGACATAGCTACCAAAAATTAGCTACATCGCCACTGTTTGTGAGCGCCTATTTTATCATTGTTAGGCAAAATCATGTTGCCAAGCCATTCCATCAAAACTTAAAGCCTATGGTCGTAAGCAATCGTTGGTCAGTATAGTCCACATTTACGCTTTGCTGTGGTGCGATTGAGGTTAAGTATGGAATATAATTCTCTTTGATAAAGGAAAGACGATAGGCAATATCAGCGAAAAAACGCCCTTTGCGGTAGCCTGCACCTGTGCTGTAAAACTGATTGATGCCCGATTTATCAGCTTCCGCTTGAAATCCTAAGCCGATACCTGCACGAAGGCGGAAGGGTTCAGCTACAATTTCGCCACCTACTCGCCAGTTAATACCTGAATTGAAGCGATTGGTGATTTGTCCATTAAGTTCTGTTTCAAAAGTTGCATCATCGGGGTTGGTGCTGTTGGCAGTTAGATTAAAATTAGCTTTTCCGAAATTAACCCATTCTAATTCTGTACTGATAAAACCTGATTGACCAATAATAAAACCCGCTCCGCCAATGAATCGCCAAGGGGTATTTAAGCGGTAACTAAATTGTCCATTTGGCGAAACTCCTCTTCCTGCGATAATGCCATTTACAGGGTCATTGAACACATAATCCATATTCGTAGTAAAGGTATCCTCTAAATCCAAGCCCGTAGGGGTATGTACTGCTGCACCAACACGAATTTTATTCGTTAAAAAAATAATAAGTCCTAGTTTAGCATTAATACCAACTCCAGTAGTAGTCAAATCTTCTCTGAAGGTGAGGTTCTCAAAAATATCTATTTCTCCATCGGGGTCAGATTCTTCATAGCTTTTGGTTTCGCTATAATTTAAAAAAGGTAAGCCTACGCTTGCGCCAATTAGGAATCGCTCTTTAAAATTACCGCCAATTGAGATAAGCAATTCTTGGACTGAGCCTCTACGGGTAACACTTTGTTTTTTAGGCACAAGTACATCGGGGAAAAATTCAAAATCACTACTCCAGATACCAGAGTTATCCAAATCAAAAATAGCATCCGCTTGAGCGGCTATATCAGATTCAAAGTCAAAAAATTGTCCAGCATTGGCTTGCTCTAGAAATCGGTCTGTGATGCTGCCAATAGATCGCCCGTCGAAATTAAATTCTTGGTTGAAATTGGCGGTTTGGTTGAGTCCAATAGCAAAATTGAAGTTACTCCAATTCCCTCGCATAGGGTGTCCTACAAAAATAGCACCTACGGCACTAAATAAGAATTGATTACCCGTTTCCTTGACTGAGCTACTTTCTCCATTTTCAAGTAGTGCTTTAGCCCTCGCAAAATTGTAAGCTGGTGAAACTAATATTTCTGAAAACCGAAATGATCCCAAACCAGCAGGATTGGTGCTTAAACTAGAAAAGTCAGCGCCTACGCCGCTAATCGAACTGCCTACCCCCATGTTGCGAGCCGTAGCCGTTACATCGAAAGTGGAGTATCGAAGGGCATCAAAAGCCGTTTGTGCTTCTGCTAACTGCATGAATACTAATAAGCAAAGGAAAATAGACCATTTTAGCATTAGGTACTGTTTTTTAGCATAGTGTAACTGAACAAGCCAACTCATAGTACAATTATAATTAAAAAAGGTGAATAAATAGCAAAACATCGAAGTGCATATGTTGTAAATATTTCTTGAATTTCTCTTTTGTAACTATATATCAACAGAAAAATATAAAAATGCGTTTGATTTAGAACGAAGTTGTTTGGCTTTTGCTACTTTTGATATCAATAAATTTGACTAAATATGAACTACGAATTATTAGATATTGAACAACAGGAAGGTATTTTGACCGTAACCATCAACAGAGAAACGGCTTTAAACGCCTTAAACGCACAAACGCTAAAAGAACTTCAATACTTTTTTGAGCAGGATGCCCCACAACGCATGGATTATAAAGGCATCATTCTTACTGGAGCAGGTGAAAAAGCCTTTGTTGCTGGTGCTGACATCAAGGAATTTTTAGGTCTGGATGGCATCCAAGGTACAGCTTTAGCGCAGCAGGGGCAGTCTGTTTTCTTTTCCATAGAGCGTCTGGCAAAGCCCGTGATTGCTGTGGTGAATGGTTATGCTTTGGGCGGTGGCTGCGAATTGTGTATGGCTTGTCATTTGCGTATTGCTACACAAAATGCAGCGTTTGGACAGCCCGAAGTTAATTTGGGTATTATTCCGGGCTACGGCGGTACACAGCGTTTGGTGCAATATATTGGCAAGGGCAAGGCTTTAGAATTGATGATGACTGGCGATATGTTGCTCGCAGAAGAAGCACAGCGATTGGGCTTGGTCAATTACGTACTGCCGACTAAAGCGGAAGCCATTGAAAAAGCAGCGGCTTTGTTGCATAAAATTGGCACAAAAGCACCTTTGGCAATTGCCAATGTCATCAAGTCAGTAAATGCCTATTTTGATGCTCATATGGATGGTTTTGAAGCAGAGGTGAAAAACTTTGGCATGGTAACGGATACTAATGATTTCCAAGAGGGCGCAACTGCGTTTGTAGAAAAAAGAAAGCCACAATTTAAGGGAGCATAGTTGGCAAAAGTGGTACCACACAGCAACTGAAAAAAGCTACCTTTAAAATAATTTTATTACTCTAGTTAAATGGATAAGCCTGTTCAATGCACTTTATTCGCTTAACTAGAGTAAGTTTCATCTCGCTTACAACGTCTTCAGATATTCAATTACTGCCTTTCTTTCTAAAGCGGTTAACTTATCGCCAAAATAGTGTCCAACATTACTATACCCTGGAATAGTCGTGTCATAAGTCTTTTTGCCATTGCCGTTTTTCTTAACTTCGTATTTCCAACCTACTTTCTGCTCATCAAAATCATAATGGTCAATATGGCGTTGCCAAAATCTAGGACGCTGCTCACTATTGAGTAAATCTTGTAGGGTAGGCACAGCGCCATTGTGCAAGTAAGGCGCAGTAGCCCAGATGCCATCCAAGGGTGGGGCAACGTAACCTTCGTAGGAGCGCAACTCCGATTGAGGATAAGAAGTGGCAAACCAACTTTCGTTGTACCAATCCGTAATGCCTGAAGTCATCGCATAATTCAAATAAAGCGGGTCGGTTTGAATGACACTTAAAGCGACCACTTTATTGGGATAAGTTTCTTCCTCGCCATAAGTGCCATGGCATTTGCTACAATGGTCTTCAAAGAGTGATTTGCCTTCGCTAGCAAGGGCTTTATCAATTGCGTAAGGGTAGGTAGGCGCTTCAAGTTGATTAATCCAAGCAAGCACGTCCACAAAATTTTGCTGCACTGTGCGTGCGTGTGTGCTATCGGGGATACCTAAAACCGAAGCCTGCATAAGCAACTTTGTAAAATCGCCCCGCCCAATTCCTGTATAATAAAGTGCATTTTTCTTTTTGGCATTCCAGAGCGGTGGTACATCAGAGGCAATGTTATAATTGTCAATTTCGTAAAATGCTGTTTTACTGTAAGTTAAGTCTATTGGATTGCGCTGTTTCATACAAGCTTCCGCCAAACGTGCCGCAGGATTTACGCCTAGTTGGTGGGTTTCAATAGCATCGGTAGTAGCAGCAAAAAAGTTAGAAAAGCCTTCGTAGGCTGCCCACTCTGGGGAATCCTTGCCATATTTTGCTCGCATTGTCATTTTAATGGCTTTTCCAAAAGCCGATAGATTATTGCGAAAATCAGAAGCATAGTTTCCAACGCCCAAAACTATTTTACCATTGATATTGGCTGCATGGCAAGAAAAACAATTTCCAGAGACTACTTTTTCGCCATTGGCTACTTCAAAAACGCTAGTAAAATAGGGAATATCCTCATTGAAGTTATTCGGCAAAGGCGTTTTCTTTACCAATTTTTTGCCTTGCTTTTCAAATAATTCATAAGGAATACCACCGCCTACGTATTCGCCCGAAAACATATATTGCAATCCCTTTTCAGGATTACCTCCTTGTGGTTGAGGCGAGGCGGGAATGACTTTTACCTTCCAATCTGTTGAAGTATCAGCAGTAGGAATATTTTTGTAAGAATGGCAAGCCACTAGCAAAAGCATTAAGCCAATACCTAGAAATAACTTTTTTTTCATATTAGGGTGGATTGTATTTCAGTAATTAAACCCTAAAACTGACTTTGAGTTGTTTAACTGAAATAAAAATGACATTTCTAAGCCTAAAGTAGCGCATTGAGTAGCCAAGCATATGGGACAAATCAGTATCGGCACTACCTTTAATTTTGTTGCCTTAAAATAGCAGTTTCTATTTTTTCCCAATTATAAATCTGAAATGTTCGATTGTCGGACATTGCTACAAAGAACCCTTTTGGAAAAAGAGGATTAAAAGCGGTGTTTGTTACCTCAGAGCCATCACTTTGATTGGTCGAAATGGGTAAGATAGCCACTCGTTGGTGTGGCACTTGGCGTGTAAATACATGAAAACGATTAGCTTGTTGGTCGGAAACGAGGATATAGCCTGTTGTTGCGCTTGTTTTGTAGATAGAAATACCTTCGTGGTCTTCTTGAAAATCTTGATTAGCAAAGAAAGCTAGTTCTACAACGCTACTATCAGGATGAGCATAGTATTTACGAACGCCTACTCCTTCATCGGAGTAATAAATGTGCCCTAGTTCGCTGTCCACAGCGATAGATTCTATCTCTTTACCGCCTTTGAATGCGCCAAATTTTCTTACAGGTTCACCTACAACTACGCCGAGGCTATCCTTCAATAAATATTGCCATAGGTAGCTGCCGTCTGCACCATTTTTTCTACTCACGATGGCATAAGTAGTGTTAGTATTGGGTTGTTGATACAGTGCAATGCCCATGGGTGATTGAACGGTATCGCCAACAAAAACAGGAATACCTCCGCCGTCAATAAAGGTCATGTCGGGCAGGCGCAATACCCGAATATTATCGCCGTTGCGCTGTGTGAACACTGCAATATCTATGGTGTCGCTATTGAAGACAAAGTGATATGCCACATCAATATTGTTGGGGCGAGGTAGGTTCAGTACACATTTTTCTTTTATCATTTTACCTTGTAAATCAAACACATAGATGCCTCCGTTGCCATTGCCTTTGTCTGTTCCTAAAATGAGACTTTGCATTGGATTATCATCATTAATCCATATTGCAGGGTCGTCTGTATCCACTAAGGTAGTGTCTGTTATAAAATCGGGTTGTAGTATTTCTTGTACTTCATTGGCGACCTCATTGGAAGTGCAAGAAAAAAATAGACTAATGATACTGCCCAAAATGAGAATAAATTTATTTTTCATTTTATGCGAAAAATTGATGTGATTTAACTGATTTTCAAAGATTTAAACTGGACTATGCTCAAAAAAAATATTTAAATAGAGTGATTTTTTGTAATATGAAAGAAGGAGGACTAGTTCAATTAGTCCTCCTTCTTTTCGAGTAGCAAGAATACATTTATTCTTTACTGCCAAATAAGTCAAATTTTAATCCAAAGTTAAATCGTGCATTATAAAATTCTGCTTGCATTGTTCTTGATCTGATGCCTTGATAAAATCGTAATGGCTGATTGGTTAAGTTGTTGCCTTCGGCGAAAAAGCGCAAATTAGGTGTGAGGGCATAGGAAGCATTCACATCCAAAAATGTTTGTTCATCGTAGAAACGGTCTTCAAAGTTTTCGCCTCCTAATTCATCAATATAACCACTTGCATAATTTAAGGAAACACGCACTACTAGTTTCTTCGTCTCATAGGAAAGGGAAGCATTGAACATATGTTCAGCAGTACCCGGCAAACTCAAATCGTCGTTTTCTCTACCTTCAATACCTTCTGTATTGGAGTTGGTGAAAGTGTAGTTAGTATATAAACCTAGTCCTTTCCATATTTGACGTTGGAAAGCAACTTCTAAACCCACTACATTAGCGGCGCCACCGTTACGCGGCGTAGTGAACTCTAAATCTGTACCGAATTGAGGGTCAGAAAAGTTCTGGATGGTTTGTGTGTAAATGAAATTATCTAAATTTTTATAGAAGCCACCTAAAGAAACCAATCCAATATTTTTGAAATAACGCTCTGCCATGAAATCCAAATTGGTGGCTGTGGTTGGAATCAAATCTGGGTTTCCTCTCGCCAACTCTTGGTCTTGTGGGCTGAACTCGGCATAAGGCACTAAGTCAAAGTAATTTGGTCGAGCAATAGTGTTTGTCCATGCGGCTCTTAGAATTGTGTTTTGGTCCACATCGTATTTCAAGTGAATGCCGGGTAGGAAGTTGCCGTAGTTACTGGTTCTTGTATCTGGTCTAGTTTCTTCTTCATCCAAATCGAAGATGTTTCCGGTGTAATCAAGATTAGTATATTCATATCGTACACCAACGATAGCGGAGAATTTGTATGTAAAATGATGGTCTGCCATGACGTAAGTTGCGTAAATATTTTCGCGTGCTTCGTAGTTGCCTGGCACATATTCACTTGGTACATCCGATTCTTCAAAGAGGTCTTTATTCGCTAAATTCAAACCACCTAAAAATTCTGGTGTAGCAAATCTTCCAATTTGATATTGGCTACCAGCTAAATAGTTAGGGTTACTTTCATCTCGGTTAGGTACTGCACCTAAGTTGCTAAAATCGCCTGCGATGGGTTCGTATTCAAAAAAGTTATTGTCTCTAAATTTATCTTTGATTCTAAAACGACCACCAAATTTCAAGAAACCGTCGTTGCTATAAGGCAAACGGAAATCTAAACGACCATTAAAGTCCTGGTCTTCTGTGTAGTTGTAATTTTCAGTAATTTCATTCAAACGAAGGGTTGAGTTTTCTGCTCTGTTGGATAAGTAGGCAAATGGCTCACGCGGATTGCTTACATCAATGTCCACCATTCTGCCTGACTGTCTGAATGAAATGTAACGCTCATTCGGACGTTCTTCTGATGCTTGGGCAACCGTTAAATTCCAAGTGGCACTTAATTTATTGAACAAATGGCTGCCGCTCAGCGTGTAGTTGCTCATGCGCTGGTCTTCTAAGCGACGATTTCTAACTCTATCACTATCCAGACCACCTTTAGTTTGATATTCTACTCGACCTAAACCAGTAAATCTTCCTGGAGCAATTTGTGTGAAATTACCGTCCTCAAAGGCATTTTCTAGCCTACTAACTCTCATGCGGAAGCGATTCTCCCAGTCGTCTCTCCAATTGTACATAGCTGAAAATACTAAACTATGGTTTGGGTTAATATCATAATCTAAACTGGCTGAGATGCTTCTTCTAACTCTTTGTACTAAGTATTTGCGAATATCTAACTCGTCAATTACTACCCCTGCATCGGTTTCTATCCAAACGGCTTCTACATTGTCAGAGCCAAAATCATGGTTATTGTAAGAACCTGACACAATAAGCCCTAATTTGTTATTTACAAATCGGTCGCCATATATCAATGCTCCAGTCCAAATAGGTTTTTCTGTTAGCAAATTCACTCCCGAGGCTGCTGTTCCAGAAAGGCGACGGTCGTTGGGTGCTTTTCTGGTAACCAAATTGACAGAGCCACCAATAGCATCAGCATCCATATCAGGAAGCACTGCCTTGTTCACTTCTATGGTTTGAATCATATCCGCAGGAATCAAATCCATTTGAACCCGGCGATTGTCTCCTTCGGCGGAAGGGATGCGCTCCCCATTCAAAGTAACTGCATTTAACTGCGGTGCCATACCACGAATGATGATGTCCCTAGCTTCTCCTTGGTCATTTTGCATTGTGATACCAGGAATACGCTTCATAGCATCACCAATGTTCGCATCTGGGAAACGTCCGATTTGGTCGGCAGCTACAATGTTAGTAATGTTAGCATTGTTACGTTGTTGGTTCAATGCTTTTGCTTGTCCTTTCAGACGGTCGCCCAAGACAATAATTTCTTCTCCTAGTACAGCACCTTGTGTGAGTGCAATGCGTGCTGTTGCGGTTTGACCTGTGCTTACTCTCACGGCTGCTTTTGCCATTTCGTAGCCAATAAAGGAAACCTCTATTTCATAATCGCCCTCTGGCACATTGAAGAGCGTAAATTTTCCTTGCACATCGGCAGCTGTGCCCCGATTCAAAGATTGAACATAAACCGTAGCACCTGGCATGCCAAGACCTGCTTCATCTAAAATAACACCAGTAATGGTGCCAGTTTGAGCCGCCATCAATAGGGGCATTAGCAAAACAATAAGTGTAAGTAGTTTCTTCATAGAAAGGTTGATTTTAAATTGAAATCAAAGTTAGGATATACAAATATTTTTAATGTTAAGCCAATATTATTTTGATATTATCTTTTTTGTATTTATTTTTTGGAATTTAAAATGGGAAAGTAAGACGTTTACTTCTGATTTTGTAATTATTCAATTTAAGGGAGAAATAGATGTAGAGGATGGGTCGCGGGAACGGACGATTTAATTTTTCTGCTAATTGGCTAATTCAAGAATTTGAATCGTGATTGCTGCATTGAAGCTGAAAAGGGATTCTGGTTCTATTTCAATTCCAAAAGGTGCAATTCAAAGCTATTTTATTGCTGTCAACAGTATCAAAGTTGATAGATTTCAATTCCAAAAGGTGCAATTCAAAGCACGCATGAGCAACTAGAGCAGTATGTAAAATTAGCATTTCAATTCCAAAAGGTGCAATTCAAAGAAAGACAAAGTAGATTCTATTGTTGCAAAGCAACGATATTTCAATTCCAAAAGGTGCAATTCAAAGCTTATTCGCATATTTTGTCCTTGCGACAGATAGAACATTTCAATTCCAAAAGGTGCAATTCAAAGTAATCGTTCTAAAATCCAAGGGCTGTGGGATACCTCCATTTCAATTCCAAAAGGTGCAATTCAAAGTCTTAAGTTTCAAAATAATATAATCGCGCGCTATGATATTTCAATTCCAAAAGGTGCAATTCAAAGTCAAGTCATTATCAATCTGAAAGATATCGATTTGATATTTCAATTCCAAAAGGTGCAATTCAAAGTTTATTTAATTTGAACTGGGAAGTACCTTGTTTCATATTTCAATTCCAAAAGGTGCAATTCAAAGGTAAACCCACACATTTTGTTTCTTTTGTTCCAATATTTATTTCAATTCCAAAAGGTGCAATTCAAAGTGCAAAATCTGTATGCTTATTTGTGTGCGACCGCCATTTCAATTCCAAAAGGTGCAATTCAAAGATAAGTTTTATTTAGGAGTCTATATATTCGGGACACATTTCAATTCCAAAAGGTGCAATTCAAAGGTAAGATTAATTTTGTAGTAAATCAAGCAGGCACACATTTCAATTCCAAAAGGTGCAATTCAAAGACAATTTACATTTCGGCACAGTGCAAGCAATGCCCATTTCAATTCCAAAAGGTGCAATTCAAAGAAACGGAGTTTTAACGATTTCACAACGAAGAAAAGGATTTCAATTCCAAAAGGTGCAATTCAAAGAGTGCGCACATAAGTATAAACTACATGTACGCACATATTTCAATTCCAAAAGGTGCAATTCAAAGTAGGCGATGAAGGGGAGGGACAATCACCAAATAGAATTTCAATTCCAAAAGGTGCAATTCAAAGCTGTTCCTGAACCCGAATTTGTGTA
>DAITMC010000096.1:0-12633 GCA_036835365.1 Saprospiraceae bacterium | reverse complement strand
ACCATAAGCGGTAAAAAGCTAGAAACGCCAGTTAAGAAAATATTGATGGGTATTCCGATAGAAAAAGCAGCGAATCAAGGGGCTATGCGCAATCCTGATTCATTACTTTTTTTTCTAACTTTGAGTAGGAAATAAAAGGAACTAATACCCTTTACTAACATCGGCATTTAAGTCCTGATACTCTGACCAAGGCGTGCGTTTGTAGTGGTTCTGAGCAAAGTAAGTCATAATTTTCAAAAAGAGTTCATGCTCTTTAAATCCACTCACGGCTTGAATGATGTTCATATTTTCGTCGAGAAAAACAATAGCAGGAAAGCTTAAATTACCACGCGTCATCTCCATAGCGAGTTCATGGTAAGTTTTTCCTCCCTTCTTGATGGATTGATAGGTTTTGTCGTTGAATAAGATTTGCCCTTTGTGTGCTACATCCAACTCAATTGCCTGGAAATGAGTGTTGATATAATCCACCACTTTTGGTTCACTGAAAGTTTTTTCTTCCATACGTTTGCACCAAACGCATTCTTCGGAATATATTTTAACCATTACCTTTTTTTCATCCACCTTCTCCTTGGTGGTAACATTTGCAAACGAAGTCCAGTTGATTTGTGCATGTAAGCCATCAAATACAAATAATAGTATGGCAAAAACAATAAAATGCTTCATAATTATCCCTAGCGCGTTATTAAGTTTTCCCTAAAAAGTATTTCAGACAAAGTTACAACTTAGAAACAATATTTGGTAATTCATTAAGGTGTATCGGCACAATTTTAAGACTTGTTTAACCTTATCGAGTTTATATGTTTATATTTTGTTATGGGTTGTAACGGTAGGGTATGAAAATCGGTCAGTATCCACTTTGGCATCTTTCTTTCATGTGAATATTGAGCTAAATACCGTGTAGTTTCTATGGAATGCTTTCCAAATATCACTAATTGTTCACTCTTATACTATCATAGTTTTTAAAAGGTTAAACAAAACTTATTAATCTATTTTTAGTCGTTAGGTTTATGGACGTTTATTAGTATTTGTAAAAAAAATAACTTAGTTTTGAATCTGATAATCAATAGGTTAAATACATAAAATGTGTTTAACTTTTAAGATAGTATTATCAAATAAAGTTAAACAATTTTAAAACATCTTGATATATGTTAATTCCTCCTATTGCCGTTATCTTAACAGATTCCAAAAAAAGAATCATTTGGGTAAACGAGGACTTTACTCAAATAACAGGTTACAATATCAATGAAGTATTGGGTAAAAAACCGAGTATTCTCCAAGGTCCTAAATCAGAAAAAGTAGTAATACAGCGCATTAAAAAAGGACTAGAGCAATTAGTACCACTCAAAGAAGAAATTACAAACTACCGCAAAAATGGAGAAGCATATCTATGCAAATTAGTCATATATCCGATTTTTGACGAAAATCAAGAACTGGTTCACTTCATCGCCTTTGAGATAGATGGAGATAGGACAAAAGATGATTCCAAAATACCGCTACTCCATCTAAATAATAAGTATCAATCAAGTAGCTTGAAAGGTGTGGATGAGATTAAACTTTTTACTAACGCAAAGCATTTGGTGCAGCAAAAAAAACTGTATCTCAATCCAGACCTGACATTAAAAGAAGTAGCAGACCAGCTTGGTACTAACACCAAATACTTATCTCAAGTCGTGAATCATCAAACTGGTTACAACTTTCAATATTTTCTTAATATCTACCGTACAGAAGAAGTAAAATTAAAAATCACGGATGAGTATTACAACAACTTGACTTTCTTTGGAATAGCCCTACAAAGTGGATTTAAAAACAAATCTACTTTCTTTAAAGTATTCAAGGAAATTGTAGGTATGACACCTAAAGAATACGTTAAACAAAAAAATACATACTAAAATTTGCTTATCCAATAATGCTAAGCACTGCTCAGAAGTTAATTTTTTTTGCTCAACTAGCCTTCAGTTTCCTCTTTATTTTATGCTCAAATACAGACCTTATTTTTGTCATAATAATTGGTAAATCAGTTTTTTAAGTGCAATTTTATGGTGCGTAAGCACAAATGATGTAAAGTAGAATTATTCACAAAAGGACAACAAAGCTTTAATCATGTACCATCGTATCATTAAACAAACTATAAATTATGGCAAAAGTAAAAGGATGGTTGGAGCTTTATCTTTGGATGAACAACAGCCAACATACCCCCCTCGATTCTTCTAATCAAGAGAATAAGTGCATGAATAAAGACAAAATGAAGATTTTGCACGATTGTAAAGCAACTATATTTTACAGCATCCCCCTTCATAAAGAAAAAAAATAATTCTAGCCCTTTTTATATTGAGCTCTCCTTAACACTGCTTACATTTAACCCTCAAACAAGTAAACAAAACCAACATGTGCGAAACCATAGATTCGATTGTCATCAATTTTAATCGAGACAACGTATTGATTCTCAATCTTTGCGTAGCCTTTATTATGTTTGGCGTAGCCTTAGATATTGAAGTCAAAGACTTTAAGCGCATCTTCGAGAAGCCCAAAATTCCATTAGTTGGGTTAATATCCGCGTATTTAATACTGCCAGCTATCACCTTAGGGCTGATCGCTCTATTTCATCCAGCACCAAGTTTTGCACTAGGTATGATATTGCTGACGACCTGTCCAGGCGGTAGTGTTTCCAACTATATGGTGCATCTTGCCAAAGGCAACGCTGCACTTTCTGTTACACTAACTTCAATTACAACCCTTTTTGCGGTTGTAATTACGCCATTAGGCTTTACCCTCTTGGCTCAAATATTTCCCTACACTGCCTCTTTTTTAAGAACGATTGGTTTAGAAACGGATGAAATTATAAGGTCTATTTTCGTGCTTATTGTTGTGCCTTTAACAACTGGTATGTTTTGCCGCTCAAAATTTCCACTTTTCACTAAAAAAATTAAAAAAGCGGTGAGTGGACTTTCCATGATTATTTTTTTGAGTTTTGTAATGGTAGCTATCTTGAGTAATTGGGAAAATATAAAATCTTATGTCCATTGTGTGTTTATTTTGATTGCTATTCACAATGGATTAGCCTTGCTCGGAGGTTTTATTTTTGCAAATATCATGAAACTTTCCTCCATGGATGCCCGCACTATTTCTATTGAAACAGGCATTCAGAATACGGCGTTAGGTTTGGTAATTGCCTTTCAATTTTTCGATGGTTTAGGCGGCATGACAATGATTCTAGCATGGTGGGGCATTTGGCATCTGATAACTGGCTTTTTTATGGCGATAATATGGCGAAGAAAAGTTTTGTTCAAAGCATGAACTCTTTAGTTTTATCTTCGTTTTGACAGTATATTACTAATTTTATCAATCTATTTTATTATGAAGCAAATGAACAAATGGTTGGTTGTTGTATTGCTCCTTTGCACTGAAATGTGTATTCACAAGTTGACTGCTCAGCCTTTTGAACTTCCCGATAAATTATACAATGCCAACACTGGATACATTATCACATTGGATAACAAATCGTTAACTGGATATATCGGAGAAATTTATTACGCTGATTTCATTAGCTCTGTAACATTTATTAATGATTTTGGGACACCTTACAAGTTGAGGGCAGAGTTAATTAAAGGATTTGTGTTTGAGCAGAAAAATCAAATTGTCGAATACGCTAGTTTACATGAGCATAAAACCAACAGTTGGGCATTCTTAAGAGTAGTCGTAAAAGGCGATGCCGCTATGCTTTATAAATCACCAGAGGAGAAGGTCGGCAATATCTCCTATTCCGATGCGCTGGGCACTAGAATTTATAATGCTAACGAATATTGGATAAAATTTAAAAATGAACAACGTCCATTCAGGCTTACGTTGCTCAATTTCAAGAAACAGCTCAAACGAAGACTAATATTTTATCCAGAAATAGCTAGGGAATTGGGGAAACCTGGACATAGATTTAAGGATATTGAATTAATTGTGCAAGAAATAAATAAAGCCTATGCAACACGCAGAAGGACTATATAACGTTGCTATTTTTCTAACTTCATTTGATTTATGACAAACAAAGAAATTGCAAAATCCTTTCAACTGCTTGGCGATTTAATGGAATTGCATAATGAAAACCCTTTTAAAATTCGTTCCTATCAAAATGCTTATCGTACACTGAGAAATTGGGAAGTACCTATTATAGAAATGGATGCTGCTGCTATTGCTAGTATTCCAGGTGTGGGAAAAGCGATTCAAGAAAAAATAGTAGAATTATTAAAAGAGGGCAAAATGAAAACTTTGGAGCGTTATAAAATTCAAACGCCAGAAGGAATTCAAGATATGCTACAAATAAGAGGTTTTGGACCTAAAAAAATTCGTACGATTTGGCGCGATTTGCAAATAGAATCAATGGGAGAATTGCTTTATGCCATCAATGAAAATAGATTAATTGAACTAAAAGGCTTCGGAAAAAAAACACAAGATGATATAAAACAAAAATTAGAATATCATCAGAAATCCAAAAATCAATTTCATTATGCTACATTAGAAGATATCGCAAACACAACACTACTAGCACTAAAAACGCAGTTCCCAGCAGCCATTACAGACTTAACAGGTGATATTAGAAGAAACATGCCTATTTTAAAAGAGGTAACTATTCTATTTGGAACAAATAAGGAAAGCGATATACAACAACTTCAACAACATCCATTTTATGAATCTATAACAGATCATACTGTTTATTGGAGAGAAAAAGAAACCAACGTTCCTATTGTTATTCACTGCTGCACTTCAGATAACTACGGATGGTGTCAGGTAGCATTAACAGGTGGTAATTTGCTAAAAAACATTGACTTACATAAAATAAATAAAAACAATATTCAAAAGGAAGAAATGGTTTTTGAGCAACTAGGACTTCCTTTTATACTTCCTGAACTTAGAGATTTAGACAATACTATTTATCAAAAAAATATAAACCCATTAATCAGTGATAATGATATAAGAGGGATTATACATGCACACACAACAGATAGTGATGGTTTACATACTTTAGCTGAAATGGCAAATTATGCCAAGTCATTAGGTTATCAGTATTTAGGCGTTACAGATCATTCAAAATCAGCTTTTTATGCTAATGGTCTCAAGATAGATACCTTAAAACAGCAATGGGAAAATATAGATAAACTGAATGCTGAATTGGCACCTTTTAAAATATTTAAAGGCATAGAAAGTGATATTTTAGCGGATGGTAGTTTGGATTATGAAGAGGAAATACTGGCACAATTTGATTTTATTATTGCCTCGATTCATGCCAATTTAAAAATGGATAAGCAAAAAGCCACCACTCGCTTAATAAAAGCTATTGAAAATCCATATACGAGCATGCTTGGTCATCCTACTGGGCGGCTATTGCTTTCCAGAGAAGGCTATCCTATTGATCATGAAGCTATTATTGATGCTTGCGCTGCACATCGTGTAGCAATTGAATTAAATGCCAACCCTTATCGTTTAGACCTGGATTGGACTTGGATACCTTATGCACTAGAAAAAGGAGTACTGATTGCTATTAACCCTGATGCACACAGCATGACGGGCATACAAGATGTACGATATGGCGTTAAAGTGGCTCGAAAGGGCGCTCTAACGGCTGAGATGTGCTTAAATACAATGGATATTGCAGCATTTACACAGTGGTTGGTACAGCGAAAAAAATAAAATACTATGACCAATAATTATATCTTTTATTTTATAAAATACTTGGCATTAGCTTTCGTTGGAGTGGTACTACTTACATCATTTGCTTGTCAAAGTCATACTAAAAAGGACTATCCTTTCAATATGATTCAAGATGAAAAGCTAAGAAGTGTATTGCAACAAGCTATGAATAAAGCAGGTGGATGGCAGCGATGGAAAGCAATAAACAATATGGCTTTTGAAAAACAATACACTTTGTATGCACCATCTGGTGAGATAGAAAAAGCGGTGCTAGAGCAACATGATTATCAATTCCTACCTGATTATCGCATTCAAATTGAATACATAGAAAATGGTCGTCAACACCAAGTGATGTTGGACGAATGGGGCGTTCAAAAAAAAGAAAATGGTATTTTAGATACCATAACAAAACCTGTAATCCTTATTAATACGATACTTGCTAGCACTTTTGTAGCGAGTTTACCTTTCAATATTTTAGATTCAACAGCTCAAATTAAATATTTAGGTATAGATACTTTACACTCCAACAACGTAGTAGATGTGGTGCAAGTGATTTATAATGCAAATCTATATGAGCAACACACACACTCTGATCAATGGTGGCTTTATTTTGACCCAAAAGATGGAACTTTCTTAGGCTATCTAGTACAGCATGATGAACATTTTAGTTATATAGAAAACCTTTCTTTTCAATCTATTGATGGTTTTGTGTACGTAAAGGAACGCAAGAGTTATCGAACGGATAGCTTGCGCAATATTCTCTATCTAAGAGCCGATTATCATTATAAAAACTATCAAATTAAATGATGCCCAAGAGCTATTTTAAATTATTTTTTGCATTGAGGTCTCTAACTATTAAGCGTTTTTGCTGAATATCAGAAAACACTAGCTATCATAAATATCCGCTAACTCATAGAACTACTTTGCGCATCAAAATATTGACAATTTTCTTACTTGGTTTCCATTGTTTATTTCTCTATCTTTGTAGATGAAAGTTTTAAATTAGTAATTGCTTTGTATTCATCCAATGAAATATTGTTACACATAAAATAGCAATTCAATAAACAGAAATCAACTTTAGCACATGAAAAATTACTTATGGTTAGTCTTATTGACTATATTAACGCTGCTTAGCGCTTGTTCAAAAAAGACAGAAATTAATGTTCTAGTATTTTCTAAAACGTCGGGTTTCCGCCATGCTTCTATTGAGGATGGCAAAAAAGCCTTATTAGAATTGGGCAGAGAAAAAGGCTTTAAGGTGGACACAACCGAAGACGCTACAATGTTTCAGCAAAAGCATCTTCAGAATTATAATGTTGTGGTGTTCCTAAGCACTACGGGTAATATCCTTGACGAAGCACAACAATTAGAATTTCAACGCTTTATTCAAGCGGGTGGCGGGTATGTAGGCATCCATGCTGCCGCAGATACAGAATATGAATGGCCATGGTATGGCAAGCTCGTTGGGGGCTATTTTAATGGTCACCCTAATAATCCCAATGTGCGTGAGGCAGATATACAGCGCATAGATAAGAACCATATTTCCACTAAGCATTTACCCGATACTTGGCATAGAAATGACGAATGGTACAACTACAAAAACTTAAATGAGAACATGAAAGTGTTGCTCAATTTGGATGAAAGTACTTACGAAGGGGGGACTAATGGCGAGCATCACCCTATTGCTTGGTATCACGAATTTGACGGTGGTAGAGCTTGGTACACAGGCGGAGGCCATACTTCCGAATCTTTTGTTGAGCCACTTTTCCTAGAGCATATCTGGGGAGGCATTCAATATGCAGCAGGTGAAGGCAAACTGAATTATAATTTGCCAACTGTTGCACCAGAAGAAAATCGTTTTGTGTTGCATACGCTAGATGAGTACTTGGACGAGCCTATGGAATTGGAATTGCTGCCAGATGGAAAAATCATTTTTATTGAGCGCAAAGGAAATATAAAAGTTTATAATCCTGACACAAAGAAAACTGAAATTATACAGACAATAGAAGTCTTTACTGGCTTTGAAGATGGGTTATTGGGTTTGGTGCTTGACCCAAATTTCAAAGATAACCGATGGGTATATCTTTTCTACTCACATCCTGAAAAAGTGCAACAGAACATTGCTCGCTTTGAAATGAGCGAGGATTACATGACAATTGACATGGCATCTGAAAAAGTAATATTAGAAGTGCCTACACAACGTGAAAAATGCTGTCACTCCGCAGGTTCAATGGAGTTTGGACCGAATGGTTTACTGTACATTGCACTAGGCGATGACACGAATCCATTTGAATCGGATGGATATTCTCCTAGCGATGGCAGACCTGGTAGAGCGCCTTTTGATGCCCGTGGAACATCGGCAAACTCCATGGATTTGAGAGGGAAAATATTGAGAATTAAACCAGAAGCTAATGGAACGTACAGCATTCCTGAAGGGAATTTATTCAGTAATCCAAAAGAGGGCAGACCAGAAATTTATGTAATGGGCTGTCGCAATCCATACAGAATTGCGATTGACCAGAGAACGGGGTTCTTGTATTGGGGCGATGTGGGACCAGATGCACGCCAAGATAGCACAGGGGTTGGACCTAAAGGACATGATGAAGTCAATCAGGCGCGGCAAGCCGGTTTCTTTGGCTGGCCACTCTTTGTGGGGAATAACAAACCCTACCACAAGCGCGATTTTGCTAAACAAGTTGCCTACGAAGCCTACAACCCAGCAAAACCAATAAATGATTCACCGAACAACACAGGAACAAAAAACTTACCTCCCGCACAACCTGCTTTCATTTGGTATCCCTATGACAATTCAGAGGAATTTCCTTTGGTAGGCTCAGGGGGACGAAATGCCATGGCTGGTCCCGTTTTTTACAAAGACGATTATCCAGAAAATGAAGGGCGTTTTCCTGCTTATTTTGATAAAAAACTACTTACTTACGAGTGGATGCGAGGATTTATCATGGCGGTAACCATGAATGAACAAGGTGATTTTGTAAGTATGGAACGCTTTATGCCTAGTCATAAATTTAGCAATTTGATAGACATTATGATGAGTCCGAAAGGCGATATGTATTTACTAGAATATGGCACGGTGTGGTTCAGTAAGAATGCAGATGCTCGATTGGTACATTTGGAATATGTTTCAGGCAATAGAAAACCAGTTGCTAACTTTGAAGCAGATAAAAAATTAGGTGCGGCACCTTTAACCGTAGCATTCAACGGCGAAAAATCAGTAGATTTTGATAACGACCCTTTGACTTATGAATGGTATTTCACAGGCTTTGATAAAGTACAATCTACTGCAAAGAACCCAACTTACACCTTTAAAACGCCAGGGGAATATACTGTTCACTTGGTGGTGAAAGATAAAGAGGGAGCTAGTTCAGAGAAAACAATGCGCATTTTGGTAGGCAACGATATGCCACAAATCGCTTGGAAGGTGAATGGCAATACCAGTTTTTATTGGGGAAATCAACCAATGAAATACCAAGTGGAGGTCAATGATAAAGAAGACGGTCAGCTCGGAGCAGGTATTGATCCTCGAAAAGTGGTCATTACAGCGGAATACCTAGAAGAAGGCTTCGATGCCAACATGGTAGCGCTTGGGCATCAAGAAGCCTCGGCTATGCCAGCAGGTTTGGCACTTATGGAAGCCTCTGATTGTGCAAATTGCCATCAAATGAACAAAGCCTCTGTGGGTCCAACTTACTTAGATATCGCCACCAAATACAGAGACGATAAAAATGCAATTGGTTACTTGAGTAAAAAAATCATTAATGGTGGTGGTGGTGTTTGGGGCGAACGCGCTATGGCAGCTCACCCTAACATTAGTCAAGCTGATGCTAAAACGATGGCACGATACATCCTTTCTTTTGCCGAAGTAGATGAATCGAAACGCTTGCCAGTAAGTGGTAACTACGCATTCCTTTCGCATCTTGCTAAAGGCGTAAAACGCAAAGATGGCATCTATATTCTAACGGCTTCTTACACGGACAATGGTGGAGAAAAAGTAGGTCCTTTAACTGCGCAAAACATATTAGTGCTACGAAAACCTACTATTCCTGCTAGCAGTTTTAGCAAGATAGACAAGGCAATGAAATTTACCTTAACGCCAGAGCAAGCACAAGGCTTGGTTAAAGATGAAGTAGAATTGGTCATTGGCAATCCAAACTCCTACGTGATGTATCAAGGAATTGATTTAACCAATGTGAAATCTTTGAAAATGACCTCGATATACAATCCAGCTTATTTTGGTGGAGGCATTATTGAAGTTAGAATAGGTCAACCTGACGGAAAATTAATTGGTAGCTGCCAAACAGGCACTGTTCCAGGTTTTTTCCCACTATTGACCAATTTGGAAGCAACAACAGGTAAACACGATTTATACCTTGTGTTTAAGCCTAATGATGCCAGCAGTACACAACCTGTTACAGGTATTGTTGATATCACTTTTAATTCCAAAAATGCGCTAGTAGAAGGATAATTATAGCATCATGTTGTCGCTAAGGAAGATGGATGGGCATGAACATTCGTCTTCCTGCTTCAAACAAATCCTTCCACTTTAGGTTTCTCCTCTATGCAAGTAGTCAAAAGAGCAACACATTGGTTCCAAGAACAAGGCTGGAAACCCTTTGAATTCCAGCTTGACGCTTGGAATGCTTATCTTGAAGGCCATCATGGAATAGTAAATGCACCCACAGGTAGCGGAAAAACGTACTCGCTAGTTGTTCCTATGATGCTGGAGTCGCTGGAACACCCAGCAGGCAACAAAGGAGTACAAGCCATTTGGATAACGCCTATCCGAGCTTTAGCCAAGGAAATACAACTCGCCAGTCAGCGCGCTGCTCAGGGACTTAACGTGAATTGGAACATCGCCATTCGCTCCGGCGATACCAGTGCTAATGAAAAGCAGAAGCAAAAAAAAACGCCACCCCAAATGCTTATCACAACGCCAGAAAGTTTACACCTCCTGCTAGCTCAAAAAGGTTGCTCTAATTATTTTCAATCCATGAAGGGTATTGTAGTGGACGAGTGGCACGAATTGGTCGGCTCAAAACGAGGTGTTCAAATGGAACTAGCCCTTTCTAGGTTGAAAAATGTGCAGCCCAATTTGAAAGTTTGGGGTATTTCTGCTACAATTGGTAATATGCAAGAAGCGCAAGATGTACTTTTTGGACCTACTATTCCTAAGCATAAAATCAGTGTGGTTCGGGCAAACATTAAAAAACGGATAGAAGTACAGTCGGTGCTTCCCGATGAAATTGAGCGTTTCCCTTGGGCGGGGCATATGGGCTTAAAAATGATTGAAAAAACCCTTCCACTTATTAGGCAAAGCCAAACGACGTTAATCTTCACTAATACCCGTGCGCAATGCGAAATTTGGTATCAGCAACTACTAGAAGTGGATGCTGATTTAGCAGGACAAATAGCAATGCACCATGGCTCTATCAGTCGTGAATTGCGCGATTGGGTCGAAAATGCACTGCATGAGAGAATGCTAAAAGCGGTAGTTTGTACTTCTAGTCTTGATTTAGGGGTGGACTTCCGACCTGTCGAAACGATTATCCAAGTAGGTAGCCCAAAAGGTGTAGCGAGGTTCATGCAGCGTGCGGGAAGAAGCGGTCATCAGCCAGGTGCGGTAAGTCGTATCTATTTCGTGCCCACGCATACTTTAGAACTGCTTGAAGCAGCGTCATTGCGAGAATGTATTGTCGAGCAACAACTAGAAAGTCGCTTGCCTTATATTCGCTCTTTTGATGTGTTGGTGCAATATTTAGTCACTTTAGCAGTAGGGGAGGGCTTTGAGCCAAATAAGATTTGGAAAGAAATAAAAAGTACATTTAGCTTTGAAAGCCTAACATTGGAAGAATGGAATTGGTGCTTGCAATTCATCACTTCAGGTGGTACGGCGTTGGGCGCTTATGATGATTACCAAAAAGTAATTGTGGAAAATGGAATTTATAAGGTGAATAGCAAAAAAATTGCCCTGCGACATCGCCTTTCTATCGGTACTATTATGAGCGACACTTCACTGCAAGTGAAGTATGTTTCTGGCGGATTTATTGGCACAGTGGAAGAATGGTTTGTCAGTCAACTTAAACCAGGCGATACCTTTTGGTTTGCGGGCAAAAGTCTTGAAATGGTACGCATTAAAGAAATGACTGTACAGGTGCGGAAGAGTGATAAGAAAAAGGGGAAAGTACCTGCATGGATGGGTGGCAAGTTGCAACTTTCTTCTGAACTATCCGAGCAGTTGCGTAGTCATATCGACCGTCTAGCTCGTGCAGATAAAATAACCGATATGGATATTGAATTACAAGCCATTCAACCCTTGATTGAATTGCAGGCAAAGCGTTCTTATGTCCCTAAAAAAGAGGAATTGCTCATCGAGTATTTTCAAGATAGGGAAGGCTATCATTTAGTGGTTTATCCTTTTGAAGGTCGCTATGTGCATGAGGGGATGAGTGCACTCGTTGCTTTTCGATTGTCGCAAATGCAGCCGATTTCCTTTTCAATTGCTATGAACGATTATGGTTTTGAATTGCTTTCTGATACTGAAATTCCGATAGAAAAAGCATTATCAACATCCCTATTTACCACTGAAAATTTAGCATTCGACATTCAAAAAAGCCTTAATGCAACAGAATTAGCAAAACGTTGTTTCCGCGATATTGCCAGCATTTCGGGTTTAGTATTCAAAGGCTATCCAGGCAAAACAAAAAAAGATCGTCATTTACAATCTTCGTCGCAACTTTTTTTTCAGGTCTTTCAAGATTATGAACCCAATAATTTATTGCTCCAACAAGCCTATGATGAAGTTATGACATTTCAGCTACAAGAAGCACGTTTGCGCATGGTTTTGCAGCGCATTCAAAATCAGCGCTTAGTGTTAACACATCCTGAAAAGGCAACCCCTTTTGCCTTCCCTATTATGGTGGATCGCTTGCGTGAAAAGCT
>DAITMC010000095.1:0-12737 GCA_036835365.1 Saprospiraceae bacterium | reverse complement strand
CCAAGTCAAAAAGATATTTTTTTAGCATTGAACGAAGAAGTACCTTATTATAAAATTATGCTAACTTTGGCTATCAAAGCATTGCAAGAATAGATATTATGCTAGAAAATTGGTTGCAACCTACGAGTTTTATAAAGAAAAATTATAATGAAGACCAAATTGGGGGGAATACTCAATTTTATAATAAAAAAATTCCCATTTTAGATCAGGTGCAAATAGCTATTATTGGGCTTACGGAAGAAGCGGCAAATGGCGTAAGAACCTATTTTTATCCGCTTGCTCATCATTTCCCGAATTTAAAAATAGCTGATTTAGGAAATGCTAGAAAGACAGATACTAATTTTTTAATTCCATTATTAAAAGAACTACTTCAAAGTCAGATTTTTCCCATTTTAATTGGTGATGACTTAAGCCTCATCAAAGCGCAACAGCAAGCCCACAAACAAAATGCTAGAAGCACTCGCCACTGGGTCAGTATAGATGATCGTGTGCGCTATGATGCCCATTTTAAAACAGGTATTTGTCAGATTATAGGCAGTCAAATTCACTTTTCTGCTCCGTCTGAAATAGCTAAAGTGGAGCAAAAAGGCTGGGATTACTTGAGTTTAGGCAAAGCTCGTAGCGATTTAAAGCAGGTAGAGCCTTTACTAAGGGAGGCTGACTTTTTAACCATTAATTTAGCAGCTATGAAAGCCATCGAAGCCCCTGCACAAATAGCCGCCTCTCCCAATGGATTTTTATTAGAAGAGATGTGCCAACTCGCTCGCTATGCAGGTATGAGCGATAAATTGGCTTCTTTAGGCATTTATGGTTTCAAAGTTGAAGGTACTCCCGACCGCCTGACGAGTCAATCCGTAGCTCAAATTATTTGGTACGCTTTGGATGGTTTTTATCATCGCAAGCAAGATTATCCTTTCCGAAAAGATAATTTGATAGAATACACCGTCTCATTGAAAGATTATAATATAGAAATCACCTTCTGGAAAAGCAAGTCCACAGCACGCTGGTGGTTGCAGATGCCTCATAAAAAGACTAATGTACATCTTTCTCCTTGTGCTTATGAGGATTATAAATTAGCTGCTAATGGTGAAATTTCGGATCGCTTAATGACTATCTTACGGCGATTTGAATAAAATATAGTAGAAAATTTTGTGGCTATTCTGAAAAGCACTACTTTGCTAAGCTAAACCAGTTAAAACTTTATTAATTATGTTACTAGAAATTAATGGACAAACACCAGATAAAAGAAAAATAGAACAAGCAGCAGAAGTGCTTCAAGCGGGTGGCGTTATTATCTATCCCACCGATACCGTGTATGGCATCGGTTGTGATATTTTCCATCAAGATGCTGTACAAAAAGTCTGTAAACTCCGTGGACTTGACCCTACTAAAGCCAATTTATCCTTTATTTGCAAAGATATTAGCCAAGTTGCCGAATACACCGCCCCCATAGATAATGATGTTTTTAGATTGATGAAACATAATTTACCAGGTGCATTTACTTTTATTTTACAGTCGAATAATACTGTTCCGAAGCTTTTCAAAAACAAAAAAAGAACGATTGGAATTCGTATTCCAGATAATGCCATTATTATTGCTTTAGTAGAGGCACTAGGTCGCCCTATCTTGACGACTTCCTTAAAATCAGACGACGAAATATTAGAATATTTTACCGACCCAGTAGATATTTATAATGATTTTGAAAAATTGGTTGATTTAGTGATTGATGGAGGTATCGGGAAAAATATCCCTTCTACCATTATAGATTGCACGACCAATCCACCAGAGTTATTGCGTTTAGGTGCAGGGACATTAAAATAATGTAACGTATAAAAGGCTTACTCAATTTTAAAATTGAGTAAGCCTTTTATTGATTTTTAAATGGTTATTTGTTATCAAATACTCTACCACTCTTTCTTTTGCTGAGAATGGAGCTAATTCATTCAACCCTAAATGATGAATAGCCAATGCTACATATTCTGCCTCATGACAGAAATTGCTAGTGGCATAAAACTTTCCGGCATCCAACAAGGCAGCAAGTGGCACTAAACCAATAAGTTCTGAACCAGTTACGGTTACACCTTTCGCTTCTGCGCTTGCTTTACAGGCTTCAAAAGCATGATGCATACCTGTAACAGAAAAATTAGTTAAATTCATCGAAACTTGCGCTTTCCCATATTCTTCAATATACCAACCCATCGCTTTCAAATATTTTAACTGCCCTCGCACTCGAATACCATTTATGATTTGTCCACTTGTTCTAATTTCAGCGGCAATTTCACGCGCCACCTCTACCGAATTAGTATTCAAATTGACATTATAAGCAATCAAAAAAGGTCTTGCACCAATCACTGTCGCTCCCGACTTTGCATTGAACGTATCCCCAAAATCGGGCTTCCATTGAAGTTGCTCCAGCTTACGGCTCAACTCCTCGTACTCCCCTTTTCTAATAGCGGCTAGATTTTTTCGATGCGGCGCAGTCGCTGCTGCCTCATACAAAAAAACAGGAATGTTTAATGCTGCCGCCACCCTTTGCCCTAATATTTTTGCCCAAACGGCTACTTCCTCCAACGAAATGTTGTGAATGGGCACTAATGGACATACATCGGTTGCGCCTATGCGTGGATGTGTGCCTTTATGCTGCTGCATATCAATCAGCCTACTTGCGCTTTCTATTCCCCTGAATGCGCCTTCCACCACTGCCTCTGGCGCACCTACAAAAGTGACCACCGTTCGATTGGCCGCTGCCCCAATATCCACATGAAGCAACTGCACGCCTTCCACACTTTTTATGGCTTCCACAATCGCTTCAATAGTTGCCCGATTCTTCCCCTCACTAAAGTTGGGGATACATTCTATCAATGGATTTTGCATTTGTTTTGATGTTTCAATGTCATTTAAAAGATGTTGGCTAAACATCAACAAAAGTAACTTTAGTGATAGCCTATCTTTCTATTGTTTACAAAAAATTCCTACTCATTTCCAAATAAAGCGTAAAAATAGGCACTCCGCACCTGCTGCCTTTTGCAGTAAAAACAAGCCTTTGAAAAAAATGAGTTTTTTTGGGTCTAAATTCAGCGGTTGATACTAATATTCCAATCCAGCACTACATCTTTTCCCAACCAGTGAAACCAATATATGCTCTTATCCACTTTTTCTATGTTCTCAGAATAATCAAATCTTTAGCTTACCTTTTCTAAAATTGTTTTATGACTGGAACAACTGAAAGTGAATAAAGCGACAACAAAAAGGAGGAGTCTCATAGTTGATAGGTTTAAATAATTTTAAAATTAGGGTTTTAGGGTTTCGTCTTTGGCAGTGAAGTGTAGTGTCGGGGTGACTCGAAGTCACCCCGACACTATGAATTTAAACCACTATTAATACCCAGGATTCTGAGGGAAGCCTGTTTGATTATTGTAAATCAATACTTGTGAATTTGGAATAGGGAAAAGCAACTGGAACGGCTGAATGGTGATACCCACTACTTTTAAGGCATCAATAGCCGTGCCTGTACGCAACAAGTCGTACCAACGGTGTAATTCTAGCGGCAATTCTAAGCGTCTTTCCAACAATACGGCATCGCGGAAAGCAGCTTGCGTACCTAAATCCGAAGCAGCGTAAGCAGGCAAACCAGCACGTGTGCGCACTGCATTCAAGTGTGTGAAAGCATCACCTGCTGCTTGATAACCTTGCTCATTCAATGCTTCCGACAACATCAACAGCACATCAGCATAGCGCAATACGGGAAAGTCTGTACCTACGTTGTTGGCAGCAGAAAGCTCTTCCAAGTATTTAACAGGCGTTTGGTTTTGTGTACCTGTTGGTCGTCTTAATTCAATCATTTCTTTGCGTGCATCACTATCGCTGTAAAGATTTCGGAAAGAGGCTTCAATGAAATCGCCAATTTGAGAGCTGAAGTACAAACCGTGTCCTTCCGTAGGTACAACAGTTGAAAAGCGCACTGCAAAGACGATTTCTTTGTTGTATTTATTCTTAGGATCGAATACTGAAGCAACAGTTGGCAATAGGGCAAAATCGTCTGAAGCCACTACTTCGCGTAGTATATTGACCGTCTCCGCATATTTTTTTTGTGTTAAATATACTTTACCCAATAAGGTTTTGGCTGCTCCTGTTGTTACTCGACCTACTTCAGCAGCAGGGTAAGTTCTCGGTAGATTAGCCGCTGCAAACTGCAAATCCGCTTCAATTGCGGCATAGACTGCGTTTACTGGAGTGCGAACATTTTCTCTTGCTTTTTCTGTAGATTCCACTTCAAGTACCAAAGGCACTGGTCCCCAAAGTTGTACCAAATGGAAGTAGCACAAGGCACGGATAAAGCGCACTTCGCCTTTGTAGCGATTGCGGAGCTGATCATCCATAGTAACATTGTCCACATTATTCAACACAATATTAGTGCGATAGATAGTGGCATACAAACGTCGCCAAACATTTTCAATAACGGTATTATCAGAGCCTGCAATGAAGCGGTCAATATTGAAACGCAAACCCGCATTTGCAGAGGGGTCGTTATCAAAAATGTTATCGCCACGATATTCAGTAAGGTCTTGTAAATCACGACCACCGTACAAGTTTCCACTTTGCAAGGAAGCATAAGCTGCATTCACCCCATTTAGGATGTCATTGGCTGTTTTATAAAAATCCTTTTCGTTGGGTTGAGAAACAGGTGTCAAGTCCAAAAAGTTATCTTGGCAAGCACTCAACGCAGCGATTATGATGGTTAGAACGAATATTTTTTTCATTTTATTTAATATTTAAAATTAAGCATTGTTTAGAAAGACAAATTCAAACCAAAAGTGTAAGTACGCGCCAATGGATAAGTAGCATAATCCTCACCAGGTGTTAATGCGTTATCAGGACGGCTGTTCACTTCTGGATTGTAGCCTAAGTAATTGGTGAATGTAAATGGGTTTTGTACCGCAAAGTAAAGGCGCAAATTGTTGATGCGCGCACTTTCCAATACCGTCTTAGGTAGCCTGTAGCCCAAAGTGATATTGCGAATACGTGTAAAAGAACCATCTTCCAAATGCCAGTTAGAGGTTTGACCATTTGAACCCGTAGCTAAACGGTTAGCACGATTAGTTTGACCATTGCCTGGCTGTGATTCAGAAATCCAGCGATCCAATGAGCCACGCATCAAGTTCATGTTTCCCTCGATGTTATAAATGTAGCGGCGCATTAAGTTCAGGATTTTTTGTCCTTGTGCTCCTTGCATAGCTGCACTAAAATCAAAGTTGAGGTAAGTCAAACTCAGTGTTGCTCCGTAAGTGTAATCTGGGAAATAGCTTCCTTGAATTTCACGATCTTCTGCGAAGTTGATTCTGCCGTCGCCATTCAAATCCAAATAACGGAAATCGCCCGGACGAGCATTAGCTAAACTTGGCACAGCGTCAATTTCTGCTTGATTATTGAATACGCCATCGTACACTGGATTGAAATAAGAGCCGATTGGTTCGCCTGGCTTAGTGATCCAAAGTGCCGTACCTACACCACCTGCAGTAACGATTTGTGGTACACCTTCTGCAAGGCTTATCACCTCGTTTCTATTGGCAGCAAAGTTACCACTTAATGCCCAGCTAAATTTATTGTAGCGTTTTTGTACGGTTAATGTCGCCTCTATACCTCTATTTTCTACTTCACCAATATTGCGCAATTCAGTTGTAAAACCAGAAGTCATTGGCACAGGAACGTTCAGCAACAAATCTGTGGTACGAGCATTATATACGTCCAATTCTAAATAAACAGCATCGCTGAAGAAACCAAAGTCAAGACCTAAGTTTACACTGTTTGTTCTTTCCCAACTCAGGTTTGGGTTAGAAGGCGTAATTGGCGCTACACCGCTGGTAATAAGATTGCCACCGAGCACATAATCATCAAAACCAAGTAATCCGATAGAGCCATAATTAGGAATTTGGAAATTACCAGTAACCCCATAGCTTAGACGAAGTTTTAAGTTGCTGATAGCCTTGACGTTAGCCATGAATGGTTCACCAGATATACGCCAGCCAGCGGAAGCCGATGGAAAGTAACCCCATTTGTTGTTTGCACCAAAACGAGAAGAGCCATCTGCACGAATAGCCGCTGAAACGTAGTATTTATCAGCATAGTTATACTGAACACGACCTAGCGCAGAAAGTAGCGACCAAGCCTCTTCAAAAGAGATACCTCTAGTTACTTGTCCAGCATTTAGTGTTCTTACTAAGTCGTTAGGGAAATTATTTGCCTCTACTTCTGTGCCATTGAATTGCTCTTGCTGTGCTGAAAATCCAGCTACGGCAGAGATATTACTTTTGCCAAAAGAAGTATTGTAGTTCAATGTGTTTTCTACTAACCAGTTGCTCGTGAAGCGACTGCGAGAAGAGCCAATTGGCACAGAGCGACCTTTGATACCTACTGCTTCTACGATAGAAGGGCGGTAGTAATCGCGACGAAAGTTATTGATATCTGTACCAAAGGATAAGCGATAGCTCAAATTTTTCAGAATACTGTACTCTGCATAAGCATTACCTAATAAGCGCAAGTGGTCTAAATTATCTTCCACTTCGTTAGCTAAAGCGACTGGATTTAAGAAGTTCGTCATCGCAAATCCCCAAGCATTCGCATCAAAGTTATAAGTACCGTCTTCGTTGTAAACGGGCCAAATTGGTGAAATGCTCAACGCTAAACCCACAACACTTTCGTCAAACCAAGGACCTTCTGAATTGACAATATCATGTTTTACTAAAGATGGATTGATGTTTAATCCTACTTTTAATTTGCCAGAATTAATGTCCAAGTTGAAGCGACCGCCATAGCGTTTGAAACCGGAGCTAATAATAATACCATCTTGATCCATGTATTCCCCTGAAGCGTAGTAACGGATATTATTACTACCACCAGCAATAGAAATCGTATGGTTTTGCATCGGTGCTGTTCTGTAAATAGCGTCCTGCCAGTCGGTATTAGTCAAACCAGGTGTACCTGCTAAGTACGGCTGTACTTGTGGCGGAATCAACACTGCGGGCTGGTTGCGTACATTTTGTCCACGAGTAGCGTTGTCGTCGCTATCTTTTCCATTTGGGAAACGATCTCTATAAGCATTATTTCTACCTTCAAAATTGATAAGCGACCATTCGTAAGCGTCCAACATATCAATACGAGTATTCGTCTCTTGAATACCGTAGTAAGCATTGTAGGAAATGGTTGGCTTGCCAGAAGTTCCTTTCTTAGTTGTAATCAACACTACACCATTTGAACCACGAGAACCATAAATGGCAGCAGCAGAGGCATCTTTCAATACTTGAATAGATTCAATATCTGCAGGGTTCAATGTGGCTAAGACATTAATCGGATTATCTGCATATCGGCTGCCTGGTCGTTGACCTGTTGCACGAGTATTGTCATTGGAGATGGGTACACCATCAATAACATACAAGGGGTCGTTACCTGCAGTAATAGAACCCACACCACGCACGCGGACAGATACGCCTGCACCTGGTGAGCCAGAGGTTTGCTGTACTTGCACACCAGCCAATTTACCAATTAGTGCTTGGTCAAAACTATTGACAGGTTGGTCTCTGATGTCTGTTGCAGTCAAAGTAGCCACAGCCGTTGTCAAATCTTTTTTTTGCTGTTGTCCATAACCAATAACGACGACTTGCGAAAGCAATAAGTTATCTGCCTGAAGAGCAGCATTAACGATGCTTTGACCAGCAACAGGCAGTTCTAAGTTGGTGTAACCAACAAATGAGAAAACCAAAATAGGATTTTCTTCATCGAATTGAAGGGAGTAGTTTCCCTCAAAGTCAGCTACGGTACCTTGAGTTGTCCCTTTTACAATAACAGTAGCGCCGATAAGCGGCTCATTGTTAGACGCGTCGGTGATGCGTCCGCTAACGGTTACAGGTGATGTTCCAATTTGAGCATTTGCTAGAATAGCCATACTCAACAATAGAAAACTGAACATCCATGCACGCAAAAAGAATGTAGTGAAAGTGCGCATTACAGATTTTGTTTTGTTGAAAAAAATTAATCCAAGTATAAAATTAATTCATTCAGCGAACTCATGGATAAGTGCAACGATAACTTAATACATCGTTAATTTGACAAGGCGTTTTATTAATTCAATATTAATTAAAAATTAAGTCGATATAGGGAGGAGAGGAAAATATATATGTCGTTGTTATTGTCCGAAATTCAGGTAAGGATGAGGTGCTTTGCATAGTGTAATATCCATGCAAAGCACTCAAAAATAGTTATTTATCGCTCACAGGAGCTTCTAATAATTTGAAGAACTCATCTAATTTAGGTGTTAGAATAATTTCGGTTCTTCTGTTAGCACTTTTGCCCGAAGCGTTGTTGTTGCTGGCTTTTGGTATATATTCTGAGCGACCACCAGCGGTCATTCTCGACGGAACTACTTTGTAATCTTGTTGTAAGACCCTCACGACTTCAGTAGCGCGCTTCACACTTAAATCCCAGTTATCTTTGATACAAGAATTAGAAATAGGCACATTATCGGTGTGTCCTTCCACTAAAATATCTAATTCTCTATGGTCATTCACCACAGCAGCTACTTTACCTAGCACCTCTTTAGCCCGTGTAGTAATGGTAGAGCTTCCCGATTGGAAAAGTAATTTATCAGAAATAGAAACATAAACGACTCCCTTTTTTACTTCAATTTCAATGTCTTCATCGTTTATGTTGGCCAAAGAGCGTTTCAAGTTGGATACTAAAGCCAAATTCACAGAATCCTTGCGCTGAATAGATGTATTCAAGTCGCGAATGTAAGTATTCTGTTTATCAATGGATTCTAAAGAACGCTTAATGCTTTCTGCGCCTGTTTTGCTAATCACAGAAAGGTCAGATAAACGCTCTAGCAATTGTGTATTGTTCACTTTTTGAAACTCTAATTCATCGGAGAGTCGTTTGATTTGTGCGTCTTTTTCAATTAATTGTGCATCCTTTGCCCCAATGCGTACTCTGGATTGCTCCAGTTGGTTAGTTAAGCCTGACGATTTTTCGTTGCACTCCTGTAAAAGGGCAATAGTGCGTTCCAATTGTTCCTGCACGCTATTGCGCTGAGCTTCCATAGAAAGGAAGTCTTTTTTACTGACGCAAGCAGTTGCTAATAAGGCTACTGCCGCCAAGAGTAGTAATTTTTGATTTGGATACTGAGCCAATCTCATAGTTTTTAAAGTATTTGTTTTGACAATAATGTAACAAAAGTATAAAAAGAATTAGAGATTTAAGATGAAATTATGTCCAAAGTGCCAAAGGAAAGAAGAATCGTTCGCAAGCAATTACAGTTCAAATTTTTGGGTATCTTTTTTCGCCTTACTCTGTTTGCGCCTAGAAGCTTTCTCCTGGCCATTAAGGCTTTAGCATCATTTTCGGCGAAGTAGCGAATCCTAGTTTCTTAATTTCCAATAACGGCTGACTACGCCTTTAAATTCATCGGAAATATTGAAATATAAGATTAATCCAACGTAAATAATGGTCAAAATGACACTTCTAAGTAAAATATTAGGAATTGCCCCTAAGTTGGGTGATATAACATAGACTATACTGTAAGTAACGCCGCCTATTAATAATAACCAGCATGTAGCTTTGGTGAAAGGTTGTATTCTAAATTTCCATTGAATGAAGATTAATTTAATGAGGTTATATAAAAAAACAGATAATAGGGTAGCCATTGCTGCTCCTATAACACCATAGCCCAAAATATGGATGAATAGATAGTTATTGATAATATTGACAATAGCTAAAAATATAAGTGGCAGTAAATCAAAGCGATAGTAGGGGGAGTAAAGAATAATTTGGGTATTCAAACTGGTTGCCATATCTATTAATTTAGCGAAGCCCAAGCAAAAGAAAATCAGTTTGAATGGTGCTAATGCTTCATAGTTACCTGTTAATATCAGCAAATCATCTAAATTACAGCCTACACCCAAAAATAGAAAGATGCTGGCAATCAATCCATTAAGTGATGTTTTTTGATAAAGTGTTTTTATGCCTTCCCAATCGTTACTTTTTATTTTCTCGGCAATAATTGGTCCTCCAATGCCTACCAACGCTAATAATGGAAACTGAATGGTGTTTGCCATATTTGCAAAAATACTGTATGTACCATTACTTTCTTCGCTAATGAGCAGTGTAACCATAATATTATCAAGGCGTTGCGCCATCATACTGCCCAAAGCGGATAAAATGCCATAGAGGGCATACGCACGCATGGCATGAAATCGAGAGGAGGTGATGAATTTAAAATCGGGAATGATTTTAAATTGCCCTAATTGTATAATATATAATGCAAGCAAAATAACAATACCATTATAAAATAAAAGCATTCCATTGAGTAGTATTTTTTGATTAAACCATGCTTGATAAGAGCAAAAAACCAACACTGGGAAGAGTAGCTTTATCAAAAAATCAGTCAGAAGGCGAGGAATGGCGATGCGTCCAAACACACTGGCGTAATTGCTTAAAATTAGACTAAGCAGCAGTGCAATAGCAAGCAGAAAGATATAACTTTCATAATGTGTCAATGTATTTGTATCAAAACTGAGGTAGTTAGCAAATTGAAACAAATAGGGTCTAATAAAAGGATAACCCAGCAGCCAAGCACCTGCACCAGTTAGTGCAACCAAGCAAACGACACCTAGTAAACCATGATGTCCTTTTTTTTCGGATCGAAATTCTGGAAAAAAACGAATAACTAAAGCGTAAGCCCCCAAAGAAAGAAATGGAAATAATAAATTGGCAGAGGATTGAATGAAATTGAGTACGCCATAAAACACCCTATCGTAGGGGTAAATAAAAATGTTGCTCAGAAAGCCAATAATGATGCCAACTAAGCTAATAATGCTGTATTTTATACTTTGTCGCTGTATTAATCCCATTAAAAAAATTAAGAAGGCAAAATACCTACAAGAATCAAAGATAGATAACTTATTTTGAGGGCTATTTAATATAATTTAGAACGTCCTAGCCCCCATTTGCAGCGCCAATGATTGAGCGATACGCCGAGTACGCCCAAGCCATATTTTACGCTGCGCTTAAAATTAATGGAAGAGGCTTCCTTGAAATATTTAGTGGGGCAGGTGATTTCCGCAATATCATAGCCTTTGTAGATGATTTGAGAAAGCATTTGATTGTCAAAAATAAAGTCGTCAGAATTTTCATGGTACTTGATGTCTTTCAACACTTCACGGCTGAAAGCACGGTAGCCCGTATGATATTCGGATAATTTGTAATTGATTAGTAAATTCTGAATAAAAGTCAATCCCCTATTCGCAATATATTTGTAGATAGGCATTCCGCCTTTTAGTGCGCCCTTGCCAAGTATTCTTGACCCCAATACCACGGGATAAAGTTCGTTGCCGATAATATTAACCATAGAAGGAATTAAAAGTGGAGTGTATTGATAATCAGGATGTAACATAATGACAATGTCACCGCCCAAAGCTAATGCCTTATCGTATAGCGATTTCTGGTTACCGCCGTAGCCTTTATTTTTTTCATGCTGAATAATATACTGAATACCCAATTGTTGAGCCGTCATTACGGTATTATCTCTGGATGCATCATCGCAAAGGATAACTTCATCTACTATATCAAATGGTATTTCTTCATACGTCTTCTTTAGGGTTAGTTCCGCATTGTAGGCTGGTAAAACGACAATTACTTTTTTGTTTTTATACATAGTATTGATTAGGCCCATAAAATTTGGCGAAAGATAAGAAAGGAAGCCACATTTTTAAATTTGTGGTTGCCCATGATGGCGAATGCTTCCTAGCATTGGCTACACTTATTTCGCTCGTTTCAAACGAATGTAATTACTTTAGGCAACGTTTGGAAACGTCGCCTATTGGGGTTTTGTTGGGGTAGAGCTTATCATTTTTATATGATCTTACCGCTATTAACCCTCACAAAAATCAAAAAATCTACATCATTTCAAAATAATCCTCTGTTTTTTAACCAATCCTGAAGTCGGTCTTTCCAAGTAGAAAGTACAGGGTCGTCGGGGGCAAAACCTACGCCGTGTCTTCCTTTTTCGTAAATATGCAATTCAGCAGGAACACCTTTTTGGCGCAAGGCTAGATAAAATAAAACGCTATTTTCAGGTAAAACGCCACTATCTTCGTTGGTGTGAAATAAAAAAGTAGGCGGCGTAAGTACAGAAACCTGTTTATGGTTGGATAAATCTTGTACATCATTCATGGATGGTGTGGGTCCGAGCAAAAAACGACGTGACCCGCCATGGGCATACTCATCGAATGAAATGACAGGATAAGCTAATACCAGAAAATTAGGCAAGCAATTTACCCTTTCTACTAGGTCGTCGCTATTGGGCGTTCCGTCGTCAAAATGAGTGGCTAAAGTGGAAGCCAAATGACCTCCTGCTGAAAACCCCATCACACCAATTTTATTTGGGTCAATGCCAAAATCTTGCGCATGGGCGCGAATAAGTCGAAAACCACGTTTAGCGTCGTTGAGCATGGTTGGATGTTTGTAGCCACTGGCCTCCCAACTGCCTAAGCGATATTGCAAGATAAAAGCATGAATACCCAGTGTATTGAACCATGCTGCAATTTGCTTACCTTCGTGGTCAATGGCTAATTTCGCATAACCCCCTCCAGGACAAATCATTACGGCACTTCCTGTGGCAAGTGATTTAGGCGCAAGATAGGGCAGAAGCATAGGCTTATCTTTGTCTTCTGTACCTATTGCATCGGGTG
>DAITMC010000094.1:0-12758 GCA_036835365.1 Saprospiraceae bacterium | reverse complement strand
TCTATGGGCTTTGAAAAAGCAACCCCCATCCAAGAGCAAGCAGTCCCAATTATTTTAGCTGGAAAAGACCTCATTGCCTGTGCGCAAACAGGTACAGGCAAAACGGCAGCCTTTTTATTGCCTATTCTACACCAGTTAACTAGGCAACCACGAGAAGGAATTAGTACACTCATCCTAGTTCCAACGCGCGAGTTGGCTATGCAAATTGATGAGCAATTAGAAGCGTTTGCCTATTTTACAGAGGTAAGTTCTATTCCGATTTACGGAGGGCAAAGTAAAGATTCCTTTGATCAAGAAAAAAAAGCACTCACCACAGGGGCAGACATTATTATTGCTACACCTGGTCGCTTAACGGCACATCTTAATTTGGGATACGTCAAATTTCAGGATATAAAATACTTTATTCTTGACGAGGCAGACCGAATGCTGGATATGGGTTTCATAAATGCCATAGAAAGTATTTCCAAATTTTTGCCAAAGAATAGGCAAACACTGCTATTTTCAGCAACAATGGCGACTAAGATTAAGAAGTTTGCACAAACCATTCTACATGAACCTGAATCCATTACGCTTGCGGTATCCAAGCCTGCTGAAAATATTTTACAAGCTGTTTACCAAGTCAACGAATACCAAAAATTGGCTTTGTTGGAATACGTTCTTAACCCTGAGAGAAGTAAGGAAGGCCTAATTTTGATTTTTTCTTCTTCCAAAATTGGAACAAAAGAAATTGCTCATGCCCTTTTTAGAAAAGGACTTGAAGTAGCAGAAATGCATTCTGATTTAAAACAAGAAGATAGAAAACAGGTGTTGCGAAAATTTGAAAATGGCCAAATTCAAATTTTAGTCGCTACTGATATTCTATCCAGAGGAATTGATGTAGATAATATTCAATTAGTGATCAACTACGATATGCCACCCGATCCAGAAGACTATATTCATAGGATTGGAAGAACAGCACGCGCTGAGTCAACAGGTACTGCCATTTCTTTTATTACGCGCCGCGACAAACAACGATTAGAAAAAGTAGAGCGACTGATGGAGAAAAAAGTCCATGTACTTGCATTACCCAAATCTATTGCAGAGTTGCCTGCACCAGAGCGAGACAAGAAGAGCAGTAATCGCTCAAAAACGAGACGACCCGCAGAGCGCCAGAAGCGTTAGTGTACTAAAATGGCGTTTGCTACTTTTCGTTCTCCTGCTGCATCAAATACTCGATTATCAGAAGGATGATTGATTACACCTTTACTTTTTAGCCAAAGTGTAGTAGAGCCGCCGCCATCCAAGTTGATGGCATTCACACAGTTTAATTGTTGCAATAAATCACTTAACTCGAACAAAGACATTCCTTGTGCTTGTGCATTTCTTCCATCAACGGTAATGAATAATATTTTGTTATTATTGAGGGTACAAGCGCAAGTTCTAGGATGCCTATTGCTGTTAAATGGGTTATCTTCTAATAGCATTTTTTCCTTATTTTTAATCAATAATGGTCCTGTATAAAGCACATCATCGTAATTTTCGGAATGCGCAAAAAATAGGGTGCTACTATCAGAAACAATACTTAACCTTTTGTTCTCATCAATAGCAATGCAACTTTGGGTTAGGCTTTTAGCTGAAGTGGTATTTAGGTTGATAACTGTATCTTGAACTTTCATAAAAGTAACAGAACCGCCTGCTTTCATGTCAAAAAAGCCAGCATTAATAGCTGCCAAAGCATTTTTTTCCTGCCCGAATTCACTCGTTGTTTTCAAAATGGCTGCTTCATAAACTAAAGAAAAAGCCCTTTTTTTACTGACTTTCAAGACATTGATATACTGCTTGGAATCAAAAAGTTGATTAGTGTGTGTATATTTTAGTGTAAGCCCTTGTGCTAACTTCTCTTTTCGCCAATCCAATTTTTTAATACTTGATATTTTCGTAGGTTGGCTTTGTAGCGGAGAGGCTACGCTAAAAACAAATGAGAATAGACAAATAAGGTGAAAAATAAACTTCATAAAAAAATTGACTTTTTTTTTAGCTAAACGTCATAAAATGGTATTGTGTCTTTGTCAAGCACATTAATTTTACTCAATAGCCCAATTTTGTATTCAAAAAGACTACTTTTGGAGGTCTTATTAATAATTTTATTAAATGGAGTATCAAATTATTCAAGAAGGTAGGTTTCAATACATAGAATCGAGCGGAAGCCAAGAAAATCTATTGCTGTTGCATGGCTTATTTGGCGCACTTAGTAATTTCGAGGGCATTATCAATTCTTTCAAGGGCAAGTATAACGTGGTCGTCCCCATACTACCTATATTTGATTTACCTCCTCAACAAGTATCTTTGGAGGAGTTGGTGAAATATGTTCACGATTTTGTAGCGTTCAAGCAATACGATAAAGTACATCTTGTAGGTAATTCTCTAGGTGGGCATTTGACATTGCTATATACTTTAGCATATCCCGAAAAAGTAAGTTCTATTACTTTGACAGGAAGTTCAGGGCTGTTTGAGAGTGCTATTGGGAATAGTTTCCCACAGCGAGAGAGCTATGAGTTTGTGAAGACAAAAACAGAAGCTACTTTTTATGATCCTAAGATTGCTACCAAAGAATTAGTGGATGAAGTGTATGACATTGTGAATGACAGAAATAAAACTTTAGCCGTTATTTACACGGCTCGCTCTGCTATCAGAAACAATTTAGAAGATAAACTCCACCAAATTAAATGCCCAGCACTTTTGATTTGGGGGAATCAAGATACCATCACACCACCTTTTGTAGGAGAAAAATTCAATCAACTTCTAATCAATTCCAAATTGTATTTTATTGATGAATGTGGTCATGCGCCAATGATGGAACATCCTGTGTTGTTCAACCAATATCTAGGAGAGTTTTTGGAAAAAATTAATTAGGAGGTCAAAAAAGATTTACAGGGCTAAAAAAAAGACCTGTAAATCTTTCAGTGCTATGCTAAGGACTGCTCTAAGATACGTACGGGTTGAATCCAATTGAAGGTATCTTCAATTTCACCAGAACGGATTTTTTCTATTGTTGATTTTGCTAATCTTGCAATCTTTGCAGTTTCCACATCAGGCAATACTAACCTTTGTTCACCAATAACAATAGTATGAACAGGAGAAACTACTGCTGCTGTACCTGAGCCAAAACACTCATGGAGTGTACCCGCTCGATGTGCTGCTAGAATGTCATCTGTCGTAATATGCTGCTCCAGCACTTCAATACCTTTACTTTTCAAAAGTGTGATAACACTATCTCTAGTGATACCTTTTAGAATTGCACCGTCTGTTTTGGGCGTAATTACTTTTCCATCAATGACGAAAAAGATATTCATAGTACCTACTTCTTGCACTTGCGTAAAATCAGGTGCCGCCAACCACATCACTTGATCATAACCTTTTTCTTGAGCTAATTTGGCAGGCAGTAAAGATGCCGCGTAATTGCCTGCTGCCTTGGCTTCACCTACGCCACCATTTACGGCACGCACGTAATGCTGCTCCGCATACAAACTTACTGGCTTAGCATAGTAAGCACCAACAGGACAAGTAAAAATGATAAATTTATAAGTTTCTGATGGTCGTACGCCTAAGTATTCATCCGTAGCTATCATAAAGGGACGGATGTATAAGGCACTATTTTCAGTAGTAGGTATCCAGTTGTGGTCAAGCCCAATCAAATGATGTAAACCCTCCAAAAATAAATCTTCTGGTATGCTCGGCATACATAAGCGTTGAGCAGAGGCATTGATACGTTTAGCGTGCATTTCAGGTCGAAAAAATACAGGTTCACCGTCCTTATTTTTAAAGGCTTTCATTCCTTCAAAAATAGCTTGTCCATAGTGCAGTACCATAGAAGCAGGGTGCATAGCAATAGCCTCGAAAGGAATGATTCTTGGGTTTTGCCAAGTGCCATCGGCATAGTCCGCAACAAACATATGGTCGGAAAAAATACGCCCAAAAGGAAGATGATTAAAATCAAGCGATTTGTACTTGGGCTGTTTAACTTTTGTGATAGCAATGTTGTAGTTCATTTTTTGCTGTTTCAGTCAATCAAAATTTAATATCTTTTATTTTGTTCAAACAATTCACATAATACTTGTTTTGTAACAATAAAACAAAAAAATCTTGTTAATTTGTTTGAATAACATTTTGCTTATGGATAATACGTTTATACCATTCAATGAGTTCTTTGATGTTAAATTTTATATTACTCCTGAACCGCTGAAGTTACCAAATGAAAAGTATTCTTTAATTATTGCGCTCGACCAAGATGCAAAAGGTGCCACAGAAATGGATACCTTACAAAAAATAATTTCGGCTATTGGGTATGACTTGCATAGAGATGTAATTTTACTTGAAAATCAATTGGTAAACAGTATTGAATTGCAACGTCAATATCAAGTAAAAGCAGTTATTAGTTTTGGTGTTCCCTTGTCTAATCTAGGTATAAATATTCAATCAAAATTATATGAACCGCTCATAATGAGGGATATAGGCATATTAAAAGTAGAAGACCTTTCGCTCATTTCAAAAGATAAGAATAAGAAATTACTACTTTGGAATAGCCTAAAATTGATGTTTAATTTATAGTACAGTTTGAACTTAGTGCTGCTTCAACTGTATGATAATGAATCATTTGCAAGATATTTCTATGATACAACGTAAACCTGGCTATAAGGCTATTTTAAACATTCAGCCTGATGAGTTTGAAGTGCTAGCACTGCAAATATTTCATTATCAAGCAGCAAAAAATAAAGTTTATCGGCAATACTTGGACTTGATTCATGTAAATATCGCTGATGTCAATACTATGAATGCAATTCCTTTTTTGCCTATTGCTTTTTTTAAGCATCATCGAATAACAACTGGAGAATGGTCGGCAGAAACTGTTTTTACCAGCAGCGGCACTACGGGGCAAACACCTAGTCAGCATGATGTAAAATCCCTATCTTTTTATCTTCAAAATGCTACAATAGGATTTGAGCAATTCTATGGCAAGGTCGAAGATTATTGCATCTTAGCCTTGTTACCATCCTACTTAGAGCGCACTGGCTCATCTTTGGTTGCTATGGCAGATGCTTTTATCAAAACGTCTAAATATTCCCAAAGTGGCTTTTTTTTGAATGATTATCAACGACTTATTGAGGTATTAAAAGGTAACGAAGTATTAAAAATTCCCACTTTATTGCTTGGGGTAAGCTTTGCACTGCTTGACTTAGCCATAGACTATCCTATGAAACTTCAACATACCACAGTGATGGAAACTGGTGGTATGAAAGGACGCAAACGCGAAATAGTACGTAAAGAATTGCATGATTTGCTTAAAAATAGCTTTCATCATACCGCTATTCATTCAGAATATGGAATGACAGAGCTACTTTCGCAAGCCTATTCTAAGCAAGGGGGGATTTTTTATCCTGCTAAAACCATGAGAATTATGATAAGAGATACTAGCGATCCTTTTCATATATTGCCCGCCAATAGACATGGTGTTATCAATGTCATAGATTTAGCAAATGTGGATAGTTGTAGTTTCATTGCAACAGAGGATATTGGGCGTACTTTTGATAATGGAAGTTTCGAGGTGCTGGGTAGGCTAGATCAAAGTGAATTGCGAGGGTGTAATTTAATGATTAGCAATACATTGTAAAATGTATTCCAAAAAATAGTTAATATTTTTTTAGATATGTTTGTATTATGACAAATATATATCATATATTAGCGTCATCAATTAGAGATTATACCTGTCATAGTAAGCAATGTATTTAGAAAATACCTAATCCTAAGATATTTGAACTCGTAATCGGTTTTTGGGATAGCCTCTCTCTGCTCTTGTGGAGGGGGGTTTTTATTTTTTAGCTATTTCGGCGATGTTTTGGCTAGGTATTTGATTCATACAATGAAAATGCCCTTTGGGGCATTGATGATGACCAATTTTAGAACAAGGTCGGCAGGAAAGGGACTTTACTTCCACCGTATGATTTTTTGAACTCTGATTGCCATAATAAGGATACATCCCAAATTCGGGTACAGTGTTGCCCCAAATAGAAATAATCTCTTTACCAAATGCGGCGGCTATGTGCATCATGCCTGTATCATGTGTGATGACTTTCTTAGCTTGCCTTACTATGGATGCGGATTGGTTCAAGTTGAGTTGCCCACAAGTATTTTTCACATGAATACCACTAAAAGTAGCAATTTCATCGCCAATAGAGGTTTCCTCTGGACCACCAATAAGCAATATTGGCATCTTAATACTTTGGCAAATAGCAATAATTTTTTCTTTGGGTAATCGTTTTGTTGCATGAGCAGCACCAATAACAAATGCAATGTAACTATTTGGTGTAAGTTCCCAATGCTGTACGTTTACTTCATCTTTTTCTGGGATGAAGTAATTCAATCCTTGCCCATCATTCTTAACGCCAAGCGATTTCACTGTGGCTAGATAACGCTCAACAATATGCTTTCGGGGTAACAAATTGATTTTCAGATTGACAATCAACCATTTTTCTAGGTTCAACTTCTGGAATGCTAGATATTTCCCTTTCAACTGCCAACGTATTTGTTGACTTCTAATATTTTTGTGCAAATCAATAATATAGTCGTACTGCTCCTTTTGCAACTCTGGCAATACTTCATTTACCTTTTTTTGAATGGTATAAACTTTATCCACATGAGGATTAAACAGTAATATATTTTGGAAAGATTGTTTGGTGATGTAGTGAATTTCTGCTTGAAGTTGATGTTTTAAGCATCGAATAACAGGAGTAGTCAGTACAATATCACCAATAGAAGAAAACCGAATAATGAGTATTTTCATATTAATTTTAAGCAATGTCAGTGAAGAGACTTGCTGAATAAGACAAATTATTCAGCAAGTCTCTCATCAAAATATACCGAAATACACCTTAGTATTTAATGACTTTCTTTGTGATTGATACTCCTTTTCCTTGAAACTGCAAAAAATAAATCCCCATAGGCAATTCATCCAAAGCAACTTTTTGTACTTGACCATTAATAAGCAGCGTTTTCACTACTTTCCCAAAGACATCTAATATAGAACATTGCATATCAGACTGATAATCAGGCAGCTCAATCGTTAGGTCAGATTGCACCAATGTTGGGTAAACATTAATCTCATTTTCAGTTACTTGCTTTACATCAGTAAGTGTACGGTTGGCGGTAGCAAACCAAGTGCCTTTATTGCCACCTTGTATAATTCGACGCTCTTGCCCATTAGCCGTTATTCTATCTGTTGCTAAGGGCTGAAGGGCTAAATAAACACTTCCAAAGAAATCGTAATCGTTAAACAAGATATGATCATCTTTATTGGAATAGCTTGGAAAGCCTAGATTTTGATTTTGTTTGATTAGATTTATCTTGTTTGTTTCATAATTATAACCAATAATGCCGTAACTTGAATTGCCTTGATTATCCTCCACCAGATAATCGAACACCATGACGCAAGCGTCATTTTTTGCTAAAGAGGGGTTGCCAATACTTTCACCAGCATCTAGTCCTGGAAATAGTGGAAAAATAGTGCCATCTCCAAAATCATTTGTGCGATTGTCCCATGCTTTCAGTACACTAATGTCCCAATATTCGATATCTGCACCAAAATTACTTTTGATAGCATTAAAAGAATCGAAAATTAGAAATTCACCATTGTAATCCCATTCTAAAGCATCAGCAAAAAGGACATCCCCTGTTGAGACTCCTTGCGCAGTAGTTGGACGAGTGAGTTCAAACAAGACTCCACGAGAGGTAACTAGGTCAAAAACAATAATTTCAGCCGTTAATCCATTTCCGGTTTCCAAGTCTCCTCTCAGTGCGGCTACTCTTAAACCATCTTTTGAAATAGCAGCATTTCGCCAAATGGTTTCATTTTGAAGTACATCCGTTACATTTCTAGTGAAATCAATATACTTCAAACGTTTATCGCTACCTACATACACCACTACATTGCCATTATCTGTTGCACTTGGCTTACTTAGTACTCCATCTTGAATTAATGGATTTTGTACTAATTGCCCATTAGGTCTAGCGAGGTATAGTGCCGAATTATTGGCATCAGTCAGAATAATAAATTCCTCTCCAAGATTGGGAGGTAAATTACAGCTACCTGGACTAGGCGTAGAACCGCCACCATTACCACCACCACCGCCGCTCACTCGTATGCCAACCGCATCAAATGCCTGATTAACAATAGTAACCTCAGGTGAATTAGCGCCGTGAAAATCTGTTGCCGCTTGCACTACAGCAAGACGAGCATCTATAAACTGTGAAGATCGGGTTAAATAATTACTCAATGCCCGATAATAAATCTGCTCAGCTTTTTCTTTAGAAGTTCCTGTGGCAATTAAATAAAATGCTCGATTTGGAATTCCACTATTAATATGCACACCGCCATTATCTTCATTTCCAAAATACTGTTGGCTTGTATTCGCAGGCTGCCAACCATTATCTTGCAGGGAACGACCACCATTATTAGGATTTTCCATGTCGCGCATTGCACCAGAGCGGAAAACGTTCCTTCTGACAATGTCTTCTCCAATTTGCCAATTGCTTCGGTCAATCATTACGCCGAAAACATCAGCAAATGACTCATTCAAAGCCCCTGATTCATTGCGATATTCCAAGTTAGCGGTATGTTGAATCACACCATGTGACATTTCATGTCCAGCTACGTCCAATCCCTTTGCTAGCGGTTCGAAAGCAACACGACCATTGCCATAGAATATCGCTGAGCCATTCCAAAAGGCATTATCAAACCCTGTTTTATTTTCCTCTGTAATGTTAATAAGCGAAACAATACTCCCCCCTCTACCGTCAATAGAATTTCGGTTGAACGTATTTCTAAAGTAATTATAAGCTACCTCAGCGTTATAATGAGCAGATACAGCGGTTGGATTATTCCAAACATTATTTTGTGAAAAATTGTGAACGACCTCAAAATCGTCATTTGCAGGAGAATTATTTTGACCATTAATCGTCCAAATAGCACCTACGGGTTCATTAGGCATTTTTGATCTTCCTCTATCAAACATCGTCTTGGCGGCATCCAGTAAATAGTAGCCGCCACCGATTTCATAAGTATTAATATTCCTGACCACGCCTTTTAAATCAGTAGCTCTAGCTGTTGCCGCACGATCAAAAGGTGCTTCAAAAGGGGAAATATGTTCGCTATGATGATGATGATGTATTTTACAAACTTGGTCAAATTGATCTAGTATTTCTCCAGAGTGAGCATCTACAACAACTTTAAAACGATGTGCTAGGTTAGGTACAAATTCAGCTATCCAAGCTAAATGTACTTCATTGATTTTATGCTCGGTAGGATAAATCATTAACGTCATTTCCAGCGCTTCATGCCCTAATATTTGTCGCTCAAAGGTATTTAGATGTTTAATATTCGTCTTTTTCTGAATGGCAGCTTTTATAATATCAGCCGCCTGATTTTTTGAAATATTCGGCGTTAAGTTACCCATCTCTGGGGTAGGGTAGATACGACCGTTGCTGGCGTAAATATCTTCTTTATTAAAATGGATAATCCATTCGCCATTATAAACAGGGATACCTTGATGCATTTGCTGTAGGCGAATATGGGTGAATCCCAAATCATCTATTTGGGTATTAACTACTTGAAATTCTACTTTAGGCTCATTTATTTTTAATATATTTTTTATTGCATCAAGGTAGGTAAAAGTATAATCCTCCTTTTTTTGATTTTCTCGATATTTGTTGTTCTTGAGTTCGTTTGGCAAGCCATGTATAAAAATAGGCATTCCCTCACTGTTTCTGACAATTTCTATTTCGGCAATTGCATTTCCAATAGATTGGAATACAGGCGACCATTCTCTAGTGGTGCTTATATTTCTACCCTCAGTGGTTAGGTCTTGAAATATAGGTTCAGTAGTTAAATTAAACTCTTGATTGTGAGTAGGTTGTGCTTTATCTTTGAATTGCTCTAAGTAAGGTTTAAACTGTGCATTAGCTAACTGAAAAGTAGCACTAAATAAAACGAATAAAGTAAAAGTTTTCATTTTATAAAACGGTTTTAATGATTAAAATTTATATTATTTTTTCACTAAGGCTTGAAGTGCCTGATACCAGTTTTTTAAATCAGTAGGCGCTTCAAATTCTGTTGCACCCCATATTAACTTTTTCTGTTCTCCTGCTTTTTGATAAGTAATAAAGTGATAAACATTACCTGGGTAGTTTACATTGGCATTAAATAGTGGCGTTGTTTCGCACAGTTGAAAGTGTTTTTTACGTTCTTTTTTATTGATTTTTCCGACTTCAGTCATTGTTTTCAATAAGGAGTTAGCTTCAAATAGTTGACCATTTTCTAATAAAATATATGAAATAATCTCTCCCGAAAAACCACCGCCTGTACCAAAAATGAGTTGTTTTTCTGGTAGATTATCAGTAGTATATTTAGCTGATTTACAGCCTAAAATAGAAAAGAAGAGTAGTAAAGAAAGGTATTTCATCAATACTGATTTTTAGTTAATTAAAAATACTTAACGAAGTGTTTTATCATCATATTTTGTTCCCTAACCTATGATAATTTTTTAGTATCAACACTATATCTTTTTCCGTGGAGTAGTCTTTGGCGTAGAAAAAATTGAGTCTTGCGAGTGTGTCCTCATTTATTTCGAGTGTTTGATTCAAATGGTCAGCAATGGAAGTAATACCTGGTCGAATAGCAGGTAAAGAAAATTGATGATTAGCTATGCGATTATAACCAACCCAAGTTTTTTTACCCAGTAAAACATCAACCATATTTTTAATAAAATTAGCACTATTTGATATAAAAACTAAGTGAATTGGTAAAGTGCCTAATAAAAACAATACGACTAAAATATCGAGAAGTCTTTTATTGCGCTGCTGTAAAGATTGCGCTATATTATATCGAATATCAATGGTGTATAATTCTCCAGGTGCGTTTTTAGAATGACTACCAATAACAATTAAACTTTCATAAGGGACAATTTTGTAGTCTATCTTACTTCCTAGTTTAGTCATCCATTCTATAATGGCTTCTGCTCTTGTATCTTTTGAGCAAAATATAATTTCTTCTACATTATAAATTTTGACTACTTCTGAAAGAGCATCAGTAGAACTAATGTAATGTTTGTTATTTTCCTTGAATGGACTGACTGTGCCAATTAAGTTTTTTTGAATATTAGCCTTTCTTAATAGGTCTTGTACCCGTTCACTTTCTTCCAATGAACCAATAATAACTAAATTTTTGGGTGTTACTTTTCCGATATTAAGATTCTTATATTTTACAAAATGTAACCCTAAACGAATGACAGAAATGGTCGTTAAATTATAAATGGTAGCTATTAAAATAATAGCTCTTGATGAGCGGTATTCTAAGGGAAGAAATCCATAAACAGCCGCAATAAAAAGTGTACCTAATATAATGCCTCTTGCTAATCGTATCAAATTATTTTTTTGGTCATAATTTCCAGTAAAGTAAATACTGGCACTCCAAATTAAAGTATAAATCGGAAAATTGATATATTTTATCCAATCTGGATAGTAATTTGCATCCTGAAAGTGATAACTTCCCCAAGCTGTTTTTATTAATAATAATCCAGTGTAAATAATAGCCGCATCAAAAATGGGTAAACTCAGTTGTTTGATGACATTATTCAATAAAGTAACAAATGCTCGAAAATAGATAGCTAATTTAAGTAATAAAATAAACGAGTACGCTGCGCTACCTTGAAAGTGTTTTTGGGCAAATAGAATCATCGCATGATAAAAAATGCGAACATAATTAAGGCTTCCTTTTTTAGTGCTTTCTCCTTTATAATGAATAATAGTTGTCTCAGAGAAGTAATAATTTTTGTAACCCGCTAGCGTGATTCTGTAGGAAAGGTCAATATCTTCTCCGTACATAAAAAACTGCTCATCCAAATAACCAATTTTTGCTAGCACTTCTTTTCGTATCCACATGAAAGCCCCCGCCAGTACGTCAACTTCATGCGTTTGCTGCTCGCTCAAATGTCCGAGATGATAACGATTAAAAATGGGAGATTTAGGAAAAATGCTAGATAATCCAAATGTTTTGCAGAAAGCGGCAAATGGGGTAGGGAAGCCTCTTTTCGATTCTGGCAGAAAACGGCCTGTGCCATCAATCATTTTCACTCCTAATGCACCTGCTTGAGGAGTGTTTTCCATAAATTGAAAACACTTTTCAAAAGTATCCTCCTCTACAACCGTATCGGGATTGAGCAGTAAAATATATTTGCCTTTGGCTAATTTAATGGCTTGGTTGTTAGCAACGGAGAATCCAGGATTGTGATGATTAGCGATAAGATACACAGTAGGAAATTTCTCGCGCACCATTTCTGTTGAGCCATCTACCGAATTGTTATCTACCACAAATACTTCTAAGGACAATTCTTTTTGTGCACTTTGCACTGCGCGCAAGGCTTGTTCCAGAAAGTATTTCACATTGTAATTAACAATAATGACAGATAGGTCAATCGTTGGCATCATGAATTATTCTTCCTGCAAATTATAAGGTATGCGTCCAAGAATAGAACGACCTAATGTTAACTCGTCCGCATATTCAAGTTCTCCACCAAATGAAATTCCACGAGCAATTGTACTTATTTTAACTTCTTCCTTTTTTAGTCGCTTAGAGATGTAGAACATAGTAGTATCTCCTTCAATCGTTGGGCTGATTGCCATAATAATTTCTTTCACCTCTTCTGATTGCGCTCGCTCTACTAAAGTATCAA
>DAITMC010000093.1:0-12899 GCA_036835365.1 Saprospiraceae bacterium | reverse complement strand
GCCTATCAGGAAGATACACAACACACCAATACACTTGTGCTTGTTGGACATGTGCCTGTGCCCTACTCTGGCGCAGTTTATCCCGATGGGCATGGGCAGGGTAGAGGCGACCATCAAGGAGCATGGCCCGCCGACCCTTACTACGCCGATATGGATGGCAGTTGGACCGATTGCTCTACCACAGAAACCTCTGGTGCTGACCCTAGAAACCATAATGTACCCGGCGATGGTAAGTTCGACCAATACAGCATCCCTGAACAACAAGTGGAATTGGGCACAGGTCGCATTGATTTTGCCAACTTGAGTACCTTTCCGCAAAGTGAGCTAGTATTGCTGGAAAACTACTTCAAAAAGAACCACGCTTTCCGAACTCAACAATTTGTACCCGAATATCGCGGTTTGGTGCAAAATAATTTTGGCAACCTTCCAGAAGGCTTTGGTCAGAACGGCTTAAAGAACTTTACGCCTATGTTTGGTGCTGAAAAAGTAAGCTATACCAAATATGCTGCGCTAACATCCGATAGTTATCTTTGGGCTTATGCTGCTGGAGCAGGCACTTTTACAGGCATCAACGGCATTTGCTCGGAACAAGATTTGCTATACGATTCGCTGCAAGCCGTTTTTATGATGCACTTTGGTAGCTTTTTCGGCGACTGGGATCACAAGGAACACAATTTCCTACGCGCTGCGCTTGCTTCTGGCACAGTGCTAACCAACTGCTGGGCAGGTCGTCCAAATTGGTTTTTTTACCCCATGGCAATGGGCAAAACCATTGGCTATTGCACCGCACTTTCCATGAATAACCAATGGGGACATCACCTCACTGGACACAGTGAAAGCGGCATTCACATGGCACTCATGGGCGACCCCACACTGACTATGTATGTAGTGAAAACACCGAGCTATCTGCATCAAAAAACGACCACCAACACCCTTGAATTTTCTTGGGAAGCATCTGATACGCCTGTGGAGGGTTATTTCTTGTTGCGTCAAGTGCAAGGGCGAGACACTTTCGAGTTGGTGCATCCTCAACTTGTTAAAGATACCTCTATTGCTATTCCACTCGCTATCCATAACTTAGAAAAAGCTACTTATTGGTTGCGTGCTGCGCAACTCATCGAAACTGCCAGTGGTTCGTTTTATCAACTTAGCCCAGCGGTGTTGGCGACTAGCGAAGTGGCACAAACCCTGCCAGTGGAGCTACTCGATTGGAAAGCTACCGCTCAAAATGACGGCATGCTACTCCACTGGTCAACTGCTACCGAAACGAACAATCGAGGCTTTGAAATACAGCGTAGTGCCGATGCCCAGCATTGGACAACACTTGGCTTTGTGGCAGGCAAAGGCAACACTATGCAGCCCCAACAATATGCGTTCAAGGATAGGCAACCCCTAAACGGCAACAACTACTTTCGGTTGAAGCAACTAGACTTCGATGACCACTTCGAGTACAGCCCTATTGCTCATGCGTTTTGGAACGACCCCATCCCCCTTAATCTTCAAATTTCCCCCAACCCCACTCAAGATAACATTACACTCACTGGCGAAGCGTTAGCCCACTATCACTGGCAACTCTTCGACCTTAAAGGCACACTGCTGACTACCTTTCCACCCCCAAACGCCAATACCATGAAGTTATCTCTAACTTCTTTTCCTTCAGGCACTTACCTGCTCACTGCTCGAAACCATGACCAACACCACCATTTTCGAGTAAGCAAGGAATAACTACATCAACAATACTACTGTGCTTCGGCGGTTAGGCTACTTACTAGCTTAACCGCTTTTTTGCATTTTATCGTTTTTTTATTTTGTTAATTCCATATATAAGCCTTATATTGCTAATGTATTAATTCAAACAAATAAATCATAGCAAAATTAGCATGAATACAAATCAAAAAGATAACTCCGCAACGAAAGCCCATACCACAACTCACCACTATTTCATCAAAGGCGATGTCTCTGGTATTCAGGACTTTATCTTTAATGTGAAGTCGGAGAAAGCGGCGCGCGTGTTGAAGGCACGGTCGGTAACCATAGAGTTAATAACTGATTTTGCTGTAGAATACTTAAAGAAACAATTAAGCAATACAGAATTATTATTTAATGGAGGTGGAAATTTCTATTTATGGGCTGACCTTGAGAATGAAGGCGTGATAGACGCACTTCAAAGAAAATTAAATGCTTTTACTTATCAGCAGGATTTTATTTTAGTTTTATCAGCTTGTAAAGTCCATTCATCATTTAATGACGTTTGGGAGAAAGTTAATAGCTTATCCAATTTTGATAAGCAAAAGATTTTTAGAGATGAATATAACCTATTTGAGCCATATGAAAATCCAGTCGAGCGTAAATATGCTGGGAAAGCGCGTAGTATAGCTGATTTAGATATTACTCAACAATTTGCAGTGCATTTTCCGAAGAAAGTAGCTTTATTGACAGATGAATTCGAAGCAAGTGGCTTTGAACAGGATATTTATTCTCTTGCATTTCTGAATCGTTCACTGCGTTTAAGTTCTGCGAAAAAGCTCAATAATATTAATGAATTTAGCGACAGAATAACTCAGTTATTACCAACCCTCAAAGGATTTAAAAGAAGTAATTCAGAACCCTCTATAAAAAAAGTATATCGAGAGCAATTAGAAAAAATACATTCAGAAGAAGAACAAGCTATACCTAATATCAATAGCGTTATTGAGTTTGAATTGCTTGCATATTTTGCAGGAGAGAGAACAGGAACTGAGAAGTTGGGAATTTTAAAAATGGATGTGGATAATCTTGGTAAACTTTTTAGCAAAATTACGGATAAAGAGATTGTAAAAAAACGATCTAAGGATTTACAAGCCTTTTTTGATGTGAAATTAGTGGATTACCTTAATGAAGAACTACCAAACCACATACTTCCTAAAGGTTATAAAGAAGAAGGAAGAGCCTACAAATTTGGCGATAATATATATACTATTTTCGCAGGTGGGGATGATTGCTTTTTTGTTGGTGCATGGGATGCTATTTTAGAATGGGCTTGGAAAATTAATGACAACTTTAAAGACTTTGTAGAAATAAACAATATTAAACATGACGATTCTTCTATTGCCACTATTTCAGCTGGAATTTGTATTATTCATTCTAAATATCCTGTGGTGCGCTTTGCAGAAATAGCGGATGAGGCGTTATCAAATGCTAAAAATGCTAAACACAAAAATTCAGTATGTGTTTTTAATGAGGTACTCAGCTGGAAAGAGTTTGAAGATGCCAAGTATTTATCTTATATGTTAGTAAATGCTGTTGAAGAAGACAGAGAAATTAGAGCATTGTTAAACAAAATTCAAAGTGCTGCTAAACAATTTCGGATACAACATGATGAGGCAAGTCAAGGTAAAATAAGTTTACCTAGCATTTGGAAGTTGTTTTATATGGGACGCAATAGGTTTGGAAAAGGCAGAGGAGAACCCAACCTTAAAGAGCAAGAAGAGTCCATTGAATCAGTTACTACGAAAAATGCTATCACCAGTTTAATCAATAATTACTATCTATCACTTATGAAGGTATTTATGCAAAAAGAAAGCGTAAATCCAATGAAATATCCTGTCATCGCAAGATGGACAGAATTGCTAACCAGAAAAAATAAAGTACATGAGTCAGAATCACAAGACAATTAATGTTAAAATTGAGCAGGTACTTGCGTTTAAAACGCTAGCAACCCATGAAATTATTGATTCGATTAATCAGTTTACTCAAAAAGACGATAATAATCGGAATGATAAAATTTCTACAACCCAGTTAAGAAAAATTTATAATTTATTGAAAACTAGTACTGCTGAGGATTCTCCACTGCTCAGAGCGAAGTTTGCTTACATAAAAGCTAGAACTGATAAAGGACACAAAAGGACAGAGTGGTTGCTGGATTTTTTGGATAAATGCCTGAAGAAAATTACCAAAAGTGAACAAGATGAATATCAAAATCTAGTCCAATTTTTAGAAGCAGTGGTGAGTTTTCAAAGGTTAAATGGTGACGGAAATAGTTAGTCACAATATTTTCTTATTTAATAAAAATGTATAAATATTTTATTATGAAAAAATTACTCGGAAAAATCCTTATTCAAGGAAATATTGTAGCCGAATCAGGATTGCATGTTGGAGGTCAATCCGCAGCCTTTGATATAGGTGGAGTAGATAATAGTGTAGTGAAAAATGGTGATGGGAAGCCCTATATTCCTGGAAGTTCTTTAAAAGGGAAATTGAGATCATTATTGGCTAAAAGAGAAGGATCAAAAGACTTTGTTCGTCCTAAAAAAGAAAAAGGTACAAACGGGTTGTATGATGATGATACCTATATAGGGGATTTATTCGGGTTGCCTGCTCATAATGATCGCCCACAAGCCTATACACGCTTATTTGTAAGAGATGCTACGCTTGATGCAGCTAAACTAGAAGCACTAAAGAATTCAGCTACGCTATACGACATGGAATTCGAATATTCTGACGTAAAATGGGAAAATGTGATTGATAGAAAAACAGGTGCAGCTAAAAATGGCGGTTTAAGACAAATGGAACGTGTACCAAAAGGAGCTACATTTAATTTTGAAATTGTGTATGATATTTACAGTGATTACACTGCAAAATCTACTTCTGCTCCAGATGAAAATAAATTACAAGAACACTTAGAGGCTCTAGCAGACGCAATTGAGCTATTACAAGATGATTATCTAGGTGGGCAAGGATCGAGAGGGTACGGGAAAGTAAGTTTTCACATAAAGGAAGATGATGTAAAATTAAAAATGATTTTGAAAGGATACGAAGAAGTAAACTCAGAGGCAGCAATCGAACAGAATGAAAGTACTAAAATATATACTAGTATCTGGAATATTTTCAGCGATTTTAGAACTAGGTTGGTTGCATTGAATAGTTTAACCCATACAAATCAATAGATTATGAATGCAATTATACTGAAATGCCCTCAACCTTCCAAATTCCGATTTGGAAAGGTAGGTTTAGATGTGAATTCCTCTCTTTCAAGAACTGAACATATTTTACATTCTGATACTTTGTTTTCAGCAATTATTAATATCGCTGTTAATATTTTCCCAGATGATATAGAAGAAATCGTTGCATGGTTTAAGGAAGGGGAAGCAACTATTTCTTCTGCTTTCTTTTGTTTTGAAAAAGAAGATGGAAGTTTTGTTTATTTTTTACCAAAACCCTCTTGTTACGAATTGTTTAACTATGATGCTGATAAGAGAAAACAAATTAGAAAGATTACTTTCCTTTCAAAATCAGTATGGGAACAAGGATTATTACCTGATGTCTGGCAGAAGTGGGCAGGTGAAACGCTCGAAGAACTAGAGGATGGAAGAGCTTATCTTTTAGATGGAAAGTTTGCTTTGACTAAAGAAGATTTAACTGATCTTTTTAGCCCAAATGAACAAAAAAACAAAGAAGCGCATACTGTTTTCTTGGACAACATCAGACCAAGAATAACAGATCAAATAAGACGTCCTGATAATAATTATTATTTCCAGTCGGAACTCTATTTAACACAACATGAACGCTTCAAAACACATTGGTACTTTCTTCTAAAAGCCAATGAAGAACGGTTATCTAAGTTAGAAACCATTTTAAAGGTATTGATAGATACTGGAATTGGTGGTAGAGTTTCTTCAGGATGTGGTCAACTATTAGATGTAGAGATTCATCAGTTTGAATTTAATTTACCTAATGAACACGATAATTACACTGCTAGTATATCATTACTATCTCCTAAATCTGATCTTGAAACCAAACAACTATTAACTTATAATATAGTCACTAGAGGTGGTCGTAGAGTATCAGGTGGCTATGAAGAACCTAATGAAGAACTTATTCTTAATACTGACAATAATTATGTTCCTAATATTCTTAAACGCCTTAAAATGGTAGAGGAAGGAGCTATTGTCAATAAGTCCATAGAAGGCGATGTGAAAGATATTAGTCCAACATTAGGTGAAAGTAAATTCCTGAGATATGGCAAAGCATTTAAAATTCCTATTCATCAATCTATTATGAGTTATGAGAACTATTATAAAGACTAAGCAAAACCAAACCATAAACAAAGTACATCGTATAAAAGCCCATGTTCTAACACCTGTTTCAATTGGTGATGGTGGACAAATTAGCCCTTTGGCAGATTACTACTACGATGCTAATACTCATAGTGCATATTTTTTAAATAAGTCTAAATTTGAGCAACTACTACTCAATACTACACACTTAGAAGCTTACATCAAAGAAGTGAACGAAGTAGTGAATGAGCGCAAAAATGAAGCTCTTTTAGACTTTCTAAAACGCGCCACTGGAAAGACAGAACAAGAAATATTGCAAAATTATTTCCACCATAACACCATTCCTACACTTGGGTTAAGGAACGCAGTTGAAACAGCTACTATCGTTAAGAATATTGACCAGCCTTACATTCCAGGAAGTACACTAAAAGGTGTTATACGTACCGCCATTTTACACAACTGGTTGACAAATGACTCACATCGCCACAAAATACTGAATAAGTATTTACAAGCACTTGAGCAATGGGAAAAACTTAGTACAAGACGAGATGGCCAAGCAAAAAAAGAAATTTATAATCTTCAAAAAAATATACTGAACGAAGATGATTTATTCGGCAAGCTAAAGTATGGACAAGATAGTCGTAAAATCAAAATAAGTGATAGTCAAACTATTGAAAAAGGTATCGCAATAGTACAGTGTGATAGAATCCCTCTAAGGATTTCAAAAGAAGGAGGCAAAACTCCAATACTCCCAATATTAAGAGAGGCTATTTGGACAGATGTTCCTTTATCTTTTACAGTAGCTATTGAATATGGAATAAATCATCCTGCACTAAAATATTTGGAAACTATTGATACTAAAGCGTTATTAAAAATGATAGGTGTTTTTGCAAAGGATATTGTGATATTTGAGAAATATTTACTGAAAAGTGTATTGGATAAAGATAATGTACATCCTCAAATAGAAAAATTATATAATTTCTACGATGAATTACATAAGCGAATGGAAGATGGGGAAACATTCATTCGAGTAGGATTCGGGAAAACACAATACGATAATTCTCTCGCGTTAGCACCATACAATGGATTTGATGATGATGATAAATCTTATGATAGCTTTGGTTTGTGGAGACTACTGCTTTGGAAATTAAAAGAAGACCAACTGGACTATTATCCTAAAACACGCTTATTAACTGCCAGAAGTGAACCCTTGGGTTGGGTAAGACTGAGTTAAGTATATCCCTTATTTTTTTTACATAAACCAACAAAATAAAAACAGAATATGCGAAAACTAGAATCGTCGGTTTTTTCAATAATAGCAAGTGCAGTCTTTTTTGCCGTAGCTTTATGGGCTAGTCAGTACTACTTTACAACAAAAACGAGCAAAGCACTTAATGAGATTAAAGAAACGTATAATAAAATAGATGCTACACTCATGCAGCTTGATACGGCTTTAATTTCTAAGCAATATCTTGAATTGCAAGGACAAAAGTTAAAAATACAGCAGGAAAACTTTGGAATTATCTTAGATAAGCAAAAGCAAGAACTGTTTTGGTATAACATTAGCTTCTTGGGAATTGGTACAGCATTTGGCTTTTTAGCACTACTTTTTTTGATTCCAAAAGAGATTGAAAAAAGAGCAAAATTAGAAGTGGATGAAAAAATAGGCGATGCTATCAGAGGTAGAAGCGAGACGGTTCGTCATTTATTAAATACTTATGACGAGGAATCGTTTTTGCGACAAAACAAGCGGATTTACATTGCTGGTGGAACTGGTAAAGAGAAAGTCAGAGATATTTTGATCGAAAATGGTATAAATTCGGAAAATGTCTATTTGGATGAAGATACAGCAAAAAGGAATAAATATGATATTCTATTCTTTAACAATTTAAATGGTGAACTGCTACCTGCTAAGCCTCAAGATAAAAATGGGCAAAAACATGATGAAGCTAAGTATAACGAAGAAATGCGTAAGCATGATGAAGCTTTTCAAGCAATATTGAAAATGATGCAAGCAGAGAAACAGTCTGTTTGCTTTTTTTATTATAATGAAACAAATGTAATTTTTCCTATCTGGGAAATCAGAGATTACGATTTAAAAAAGCGTATTAATTTCGTCACCAACCCCGCCCAAATCTACGGCAACCTCCTCAACACCTTAAAATATCAAGATAAAATTAGTAAAAAATACAACTAAAATGCACCCAACCCTCTACGAAAATATCCGCTCCATCATCCTCCACGCCAAAACAAAGGTGGCAACGGTAGTCAATACGACCATCGTGGAAACCTATTGGCAGATTGGGAAATATATCGTGGAGGAGAAACAGCAAGGAAAAGAACGGGCAGATTACGGTAAAGCATTGATTGCAAACTTGGCGGATAAGCTAGAGCAAGAATTTGGTAGTGGCTATGATAAAACGAATTTATGGAATATGAAGAAGTTTTATCTGGCTTTTCCGATTCTTGACGCAGTGCGTCAAGAATTGAGTTGGACACATTATAGAATTTTACTAAGGGTAGAAAACGAAAAAGCAAGGGAATTTTACATCAATGAAACAATCGAGAACGGCTGGAGTACAAGAGCTTTAAATCGTCAGATCAATTCGTTGTATTACGAAAGGCTTTTGTCCTCCAACGAACGAAAAGTGGTGGTGGCGGAAATGCAGGAAAAAACCAAAGGCTTACAACCTGACGAGGTCTTGAAAGACCCTTACGTTTTGGAGTTTTTGCAGCTAAAAGACAATAACCGCTACTTGGAAAATGAACTCGAAGAAGCCCTCATCAATAAATTGAATGCTTTTCTATTGGAGTTGGGCAAGGGCTTCGCCTTTGTAGCTCGTCAGAAACGCATTAGTACCGAAACGAAGCATTTTTACATTGATTTGGTGTTCTATAATTACTTGCTAAAATGTTTTGTCTTGATTGATTTGAAGGTAAAGGAACTTGCGCACGAAGACATTGGACAAATGGATATGTACGTCCGTCTGTATGAAGACAAATACAAATCAGCAGACGATAATCCAACCATCGGATTAATTCTCTGTACACACAAAGACCATACAGTGGTAAAATACTCCATTTTGAACGAAAACAAACAACTTTTTGCTTCTAAATACATGCTTTATCTGCCTACGGAAGAAGAATTAAGCATGGAATTAGCCCGCGAAAAATGGTGGATGGAAAACGAAAAAAATTAAAATAAAGTTTTTGCCCTTAGCCTTTTGAAGTCTTCAAAACTTCAAAAGGCTGATTTAGAAACAACTTAAACAACAACAATATGCAAAACAACAATAGCCTTACCGTTCGCACCTTATTGATTTCCTTCAACTTACCCATTTGGGGAAAAGAAATCAGCCAATGGCGTGGTGCTTTCCTCGAAATGGCGGGTTGGCAGGAAGACCTTTGCCACAACCACCTTGCCAACGATGGCTACCACTATCGCTATCCTTTGGTGCAATATCGGGTGCAGCGTGGCAAGGCGAGCCTCTTCGCTATGAACGAAGGCGTGGAAGCCCTCCAACGGGTGCTTTCCACTAGAGATTGGCAACTGCGATGGCAAAACGAACCACAACTGCTGGTCATCGAAGACCTTGACGTGCAAGAACACCATTTGAAACTGCTGGACAAAAAAAAGCGGTTTCGATTGCGGCATTGGATGGCACTGAACGCAGAAAATTACCAAAAATGGTTGACCAGCGAGACCATCGTTCAAAAAATGATGCTGCTACAAAAGTTACTAGAAAACCACGTCATGGCAGCCATCTGGGGCTTGGGCTATCAGCCACCGGCGCGCGTGGAGGTGAACCTTTTGGATGTGGAACGCATGAAGCCAGTGATGTACCACAACACTAAGTTACTGGCGTTCGACGTTGTGTTCGAGACCAATGTACTGCTGGCGCGAGGTATGGGAGTAGGCAAAGGCATCAGTCATGGATTTGGCGTAGTGGAACTGATGAAGACTGTTCCACAAATGCCACCGTCCAAAATCATCCCGACCGAACAAAACGCAACCAAGCCGTAGCAGATTCGGTCGTTGTGGTCAGCCAGCTTTCTGACGCTTGCAAACAAAAGTTCATTGACATTATGGATAGAATGTTTGATTGTTCGAATGTTTGAGTGTTCGAATGTTTCAATGTTTTAATGTTACAACAATCAAACATTGAAACAATCAAACATTGAAACAATCGAACATTTCAACAATCAAACAATATAACTATGGACAAAAGAACACAAGAAAAATTCAATGTTCAAAAATTGCAGTTCTGCAAACTAAAGAATATTGCAGGGCTTTGTCGCTTGATAAAATACGAAGAGCGAAAGCTAAAACTACTGCTGCAAAATCCTAAATATCGCACCTTCACGATTCCGAAAAAAGATGGGGGCGAGCGCACTATCGAAACCCCTGATCGCAATTTGAAAAGTGTACAGGGCAGACTTAATCAGTATTTGCAAGCCACTTATTTCTTTGAGAAATCTAATGCAGCTTATGGCTTCATATTGGGGGTCAGAAATGATGACGACCGAAGAAACATCGTCACCAACGCACAAAAACATCTGGGCAATTCTTATATGCTCAACATGGATTTAAAAGACTTTTTTCATCACGTCACGCGCGAAAAAGTAATGAGAATCTTTATGAGCAGTCCTTTTAACTTTAAGGGCGAACTTTTAGATGCGCTGGTAAAACTGACGACTTATAACGATAGATTGCCAATGGGCACGCCTACTTCTCCAGTACTCAGCAATTTTGCTTGTGGAGCATTGGATGAGGCACTGACTAAAATAGCGACTGAAAACAATTGGAAATATACTAGGTACGCCGACGATTTGACCTTTTCTGCAAAAGAAAAGATTGAAAAAAACGTCATTCAAGAACTACGTAACACGATTGAAATCAATGGCTTTAAGCCCAATGAAAATAAGATCAAATTATTTGACAAAGACGACACCAAAGTAGTTACAGGACTGATAGTAGCTGAAAAAATAGAGCTTGCACCCGATTATGTTACTGGATTAAAAAATGACATCTCTAAATTAGGCGAAGTATTCAAAGTGATGAACGAACAGGGCTATCTCAACGCCAAGTGGGCGGATGATTTTAAGCTACAGGTTAGCGGAAGGCTCAATTTTGCAGGCTTTGTACTAGGAAGAAAGACAAAAATTTACGAAGAGCTCAGAGTTGCTTATGATAAAGCACTCAATCCACCAGAAGAAGAATTTGGCGCCGTCAACTGGAGAAGTTTTCCTTACAATATGTAAAAGTGTTGGAATGTTAAAATGTTAGAATGTTCGAGTGTTTGAATGTTCCAACAATCAAACATTCAAACACTCGAACACTATAACAATCAAACAATTATGCAACTTGTACTTGATACCAAAGGGCTGGTGCTTCAAAAAAAGCGCAATGCGTTTGAAATCATTAGTGAAAATGGCAGCCGCACCATTAGTCCTGCAAAATTGACCAGTATTGCCATTACCAACACCGTGATTATTCACTCTGATGCGGTAGTCTTAGCCATCAAACATCAGATCCCAATTCTGTTTTTCGATAATATCGGCAAAGCCAAAGCCAGGCTGTGGAGTCCCTACTTTGAGAGCATCGCTACGCTGCGGCGCAGCCAAATCAAATTTGCGGAAAGCACGGAGGCTACCGCTTGGATGATTGAAATATTTGAACTCAAAACAGATGGGCAGATTAGCAATTTAAAGTATTTAAAAAATAGGCGACCAAAGTTTCAAGAGAATATCAGTGAAGCCATAAGCAAAATGGAGCAATTCAGTAAAAAATTTGAGGCTTTCAAAAAGCAACGCATAGAAGATTGTCGAAACAATTTAATGGGCGTAGAAGGGAATATTGCTAAAGTCTATTGGCAATGTATAGGTGAAAGTCTTGATTACCCGTATAGTTTTGGCAAAAGATCGCGCCAACCAGCAGAAGATATTTTTAATGCTGCTATCAACTACGGCTACGGCATGATGTATGCCGTAGTAGAAGGTGCTTTATTTGCTGCTGGTTTAGACCCTCATTTGGGCTTTTTACATACAGACGCACATAAAAAACCTACTTTAGCTTTTGACCTTATCGAAGCTTTTCGTCCTTGGGTGGATCGCTTGATAATCACCATCTGCCTTGAGCAACAATTGATTGAAACGGATTTTGCCAAAAATCAATACGGATTATTTTTAAATAAATCTGGCAAAGCAACACTTATTCCCGCTTTTAATGATTTCTTGAGGCAAGAAAGACGCTTCCTCCATCAGCAATCTATTAACAAAAATCATATCTATCGCCTAGCTGGGCTATTAGCCAAGCGTATTCGATTAGATGATGACACAACAACAACAAAAACTGAAAATGGCGACTTTGATTTGTTATGATATTACCAACGATACCCTGCGTACAAAAATAGGCAACAAAATTATAGAATCGGGCTTGGATAGAATCAATAAATCTGTATATTTGGGTTCAATTGGAGAAAGTGCGTTAAATGCACTGACGACTTGGTTAAACAACGAAATGCAACAGCGAAGCGGAAACGACGATAGTATTATCGTTCTTCCTGTTTCCGCCTCGCAGGTACACGAAATGCTGATAATAGGAACAACGAATTTGGACAAAGATGAACTAACGGGAGACAAAACGACCTTAATTATTTGAATTTGTGAAAAAAAGTTTTTTACAAAACGCATTAAATATTTTTTAAATATGCAAAAAAAGCCTGATTTAGCTACAAAAAAATCGAACTTAAATAGCTTATTTTCAAAAAGTTAAACCAAGGTACGGGTCAGAGAGACATTCCATTTTAGTGAGGACTGCGACGTTTTGGGGGCTTTCCCCCCGTCGCAGCCGCAGCGTCAGAG
>DAITMC010000092.1:6288-12929 GCA_036835365.1 Saprospiraceae bacterium | reverse complement strand
TTATTTGGTAGCTATCATCGTTTAGTTGCTAGCGTGAAATTATATTGATACACTAAATTGTTGCAATCGGCGACCTCATTAATAGGGGAAATGTCAAAAAAATTGATAAGTGGAGTAATTTTCCAAAACTTGACAGGTACTAAAGTGCCGTTAACGCAACAATTATCCCGAAATACTTACCATAGTCTTCATGTATTTATCCTAAGAATCATCCTGTTAGGATGAAATGTTGGATATACCATTCTATATTTGCACTTGTAAACTAAATGTAGGGGCGAAAATGGTAAGCTATTAGCCCATAAAAAAGTAGGTTTTTATTATGTCGAAGAATTTGTTGATTGTTGAATCGCCGTCCAAAGCGAAGACCATTGAAAAAATTTTAGGGAAAGATTTTACCGTAAAATCTAGCTATGGGCATATCCGTGATTTGGATAAAAAGAACGATAGCATAGATATCAAAAATAGTTTTGCACCAAAATATGTCATTTCTCCTGACAAAGCCAAAGTAGTGAAAGAATTGAAGGAGTGGGTCAAAAAAGTGGATGATGTTTGGCTGGCAACGGATGAAGATAGGGAAGGCGAGGCGATTTCATGGCATTTGTGCAAAGTATTAGGGCTGGATGAGCACCACACCAAGCGCATTGTGTTCCGTGAAATCACAGCACCTGCTATCAAAAAAGCGATTCAGCAACCCCGAACCGTGGACTTAAATTTGGTGGATGCCCAGCAAGCTAGAAGAATTTTAGATCGCTTAGTTGGTTTTGAACTGTCGGAGCTGCTTTGGAAGAAAGTGCGTGGTGGTCTTTCGGCTGGTCGAGTGCAATCGGTAGCTGTTCGATTGGTGGTAGAGCGCGAGCGGGAGATTTTGAATTTTAAATCAACGCCATTTTATAAAGTGACTGCCAACTTTGATGTGCCAAACGAGCAAGGTAAAATGGTGAAGCTAAAGGCAGAACTTCCTGAAAAAATAGACCTTGAAAAAGATGCTGCTGCTTTTGTGACTAAAGCCAATGGGGCAACCTTTAAAATCAATGATATTCAAGTTCGACCTACCAAACGCAAACCGACAGCACCCTTCACTACTTCGACTTTGCAGCAGGAAGCGAGCCGAAAATTGGGTTTTTCGGTAAAACGCACCATGACCAATGCACAAAAGTTGTACGAGGAGGGGCATATTACTTATATGCGTACCGATTCTATTAGCTTGAGTGAGGTAGCTATTAAAGATATTGCTGCCGAAATTGAATCGAAATATGGAAAGCAATACGTGGAAGTGCGTAGGTTCAAAACCAAAAAAGAGAGTGCCCAAGAAGCGCACGAAGCTATTCGCCCGACGCGCATACAAAATGTTTTTGTCACTACTGATAGAGACCAACAACGCTTGTACGATTTAATTTGGAAACGCACGATTGCTTCTCAAATGGCGGATGCTGAGTTGGAGAAGACGACGGTTAAGATAGGAATTTCGACCTTAAAAGAGCAACTTCAAGCCACAGGCGAAGTGCTTAAATTCGATGGTTTCTTGAAAGTGTATTTGGAATCGAATGACGATGAAGAGGAGGAAGAAGCCTCTGGAATATTACCACCATTGAAGGTGGGGCAGGTCATTGATTTGAATGTGTTGCAAGCCACAGAACGATTCACGCGCCCGGCTGCACGCTACACAGAAGCAGGGTTGGTAAAACAACTAGAGGAATTGAACATTGGTCGCCCTTCTACTTATGCGCCTACTATTAGCAAGATTATGGAAGAGGGTAGGGGCTATGTGGTAAAAGAAAATAGAGAAGGTGTTGAACGTAAATATACTGTTTACACCCTAAAAAAAGGAAAAGTTACAAAGCAAGAAGAAACAGAGATAACGGGAGCTACCAGCAATCGCCTTTTCCCTACCGATATGGGGATGATTGTTATTGACTTTTTGACAGAGCATTTCAATCGAATCATGGATTATGGTTTTACTGCTTCTATTGAGGAACAATTCGATGAAATAGCGGAAGGCAGTGAGCAATGGACAAAAATGCTAAAATCCTTTTACGAACCTTTCCATTCTGATGTGCTTCAAACTTTGGAAGAGGCAGAACGTGCCACGGGCGAGCGCATACTCGGCACTGACCCCGCCAGTGGAAGAACTTTGTTGGTGAGGATGTCCAGAAATGGTGCAGTGGCGCAAATTGGTACACCCGAAGAGCTAGGTAAAGATGAAAAACCGAAGTATGCCAATCTTAGAAAAGGACAAAATATCGAAACGATTGAATTAGAGGAAGCATTGGATTTATTCCAGTTGCCTAAAACAGTTGGCACTTACGAAGATGTGGAAGTAAATGTGGCAATCGGACGTTACGGGCCTTATGTAAAACACGGCGACGATTTTATTTCTATACCAAATGCAGAAGACCCACTTGGTGTAAATTTGGAAAGAGCCATTGAGCTTATTCAGCAGAAAAGAAGTGCAGAAGCCCCTATTGCTGTGTACCAAGGGCATCCTGTAACGCAAGGCAAAGGTAGATTCGGTCCTTTTTTAAAATGGCAATCCCTCTTTATTAATATTCCTGCAAGATATAATCCTGATAGATTGAGCGAAGCAGAAATATTTGAATTGATTGCCACTAAAGTGGCGAAGGAAGCAGAGCGCGTGATTCAGCAATGGGAAGAAGAAGGCATTTTTATTGAAAATGGTCGCTGGGGACCAACTATTCGCTACAAAAAATATAAGCCTATTGACATGAAAGATGAAGCTGGTAAACGCTTGACTAAAGAAACTGCCGCTGATATGACTTTGGAGCAGGCTAAGGCAATTATCACAGCGCAATATCCGGATGCGTTTAAAAAAGCGACACCTAAAGCAAAAGCAGCAAGTAAAAAGACGACGACAAAGAAAACAACAGCTCCTAAAAAAAATAAAAAGTAACTATTGTTTTCTAAACGTTAGGATAAATTGTTCCAATCGCTGCATAGCTACCTCAAGTTCGGCAGTAGCAAAACAAGTATGTACTAGTCGGAATAATCCTTTTTTGGTGTGCCCAAAACCTTGTCCTGGTGTGAGCAAAATACCTGTTTCATTGTAGCATTTTAGCCAAAACTCGTCTTCTGCACTTTGGGTATTTGCTGCCAAGTAGAAAGATAAATCGAGCCAAACAAACAAGCTACCTCGGGCAGGTGTGTAGGGAATATTCAGCCTTTTTAATGTACGCACTACGGAAGCATAAGATTCAGTCAAAAGGCGTTGATTTTCAGTGATATAGTGTTGAATAAAATCATCATCTTCTAAAATGCGTTGTAGCAGCCATTGTGCATAATTAGACACTAAATGCGTGTAGTTTAAATTTTCATAGGCTTTTAAAAAGGAAGTGTTGTAAGAATAGACCAAGCCGACCCTAAACCCAGAAACGCCAAAATCCTTAGAGAACGCATACCACAAATGCAGATAATCGCTTTGATATTGTTCCATGATTTGTGCAAACGAAACAAAAGGAATGGTTGCGCCATAATCTTCGCAAATAGCTGGGTGTTGCGTATCAATTAATGATAAGCCATAGATTTCATTGACGACTAAGTGAATTTGATGTTTCAAGCACCAATCTGTAATTTTTAGCAGTTGCTCATAAGTATAGATATTACCGGTTGGATTATCTGGATGGGTTAGTACAAGCATTCGCCAGGTTTTTCCTTTATCTTTTAGCGCGGCAAGTGTTTGCTCCAAATGAATAATATCCAGCAAGAAACCATTTTTAATACTCATCGGATAGTGATGCGTGATAATGTCATAACGCTCCACTTGAGGAATATTCTGGATGTCTTGTTTATAAACAGGATAAGCAGGTGCAGGGAACGCTGCTACATCGCCAGCATCGCAAAGGGCAAAGGCAGTCATCTCAATCACACTAGCCGCTCCCGCAGAGCAAGCAAGGCGATTAGGGTCAATAGGGCATTTGGTCAGGAATCTAGTCATAAACTGAGCTACTGCCGCACGAAATCTGAAATCGCCTTTCCCCGAAGTGTAGGCTGCCACCCAGTCAGGAATGTCCTCTGAGCGTGTAATTTTTTGTATTTTGCTGCTTAGTAGATGCCATGTCAATTTATTTTCGGCGACGTTGAGCGGAAAAGTCCCTTCGGGGTTATGCTGAGGATGGTATATATTTTGAATTGCTTCAAAATAGGCATTCATGTCCACGCGCAAAACGCTTTTATTGCCAGATGTACCTCTTTGAGAAAGGCTATGTGTATCGTGTTGATTCATTTAACAATCATGATCAGTAAATACGTCAAAGGTAGCGATATTGATTGTTATACTCAAACGAAGTTAGTTTGTGAATTTTAGAAGTAATTAACAAAAAGCTTACAATAGAAAGGGTACTCTAAAGCGTTGTTCAACAGTATCAAAAACATAAAGATTATGAAGAAAGCTATGTTAGCTTGCTTAGTAGTTTGTCAAATTGCTTTTTTCGCTACTGCTCAAGATGGACAAATTGAAATTGCACGAAGAGATATTTCTTTGAGTGAGCATGTCCATTTTAATTGTGGCTGGGGTGGGGAAGGAATGTTGCATTTAAAGGACTTCCGAACGGAATCAGAAGCTATCACGGTGATGCAGGATATTATTTCGTTCACGGGCTTACCCGCTAATTTCAAAATTCAAGCGGCTAAAGTTCCAAATGCGGCAGCAGTGGTGTATGGCGATCAGCGATATGTGTTTTACAACCCAAAATTTATGCAAACCGTTGAGGAAAGCACTAATACCAACTGGGCTTCTATTAGCATTTTAGCTCATGAAATTGGACATCATCTAAGTGGACATACTTTGAAAGACGGTGGTAGCCAACCTGATATGGAGTTAGAAGCAGATGAATTTTCAGGATATGTGTTACGCAAAATGGGCGCTACTTTAGAGGAAGCACAAGCCGCCATGCGCAAATTGGCAAGTCCTCGACCTTCGGCAACACATCCTGCTAGGGATATGCGTCTCGTTGCGATTGAAAAAGGTTGGAACAAAGCCGATGCTCAAATTGCGAGGTATGGTGGGCGCACTACACCAAGTACGCCTACTGGAACAAAAGTAGAACAACCGCCTATCGCTAACAATACTGCACCACAGCCAGCGCAACAAGAAACGACGAATAACAGTCAAGTCAATCACCCTGCTTTTGCTGCTTATAAAGTAGAGATTCATAAAAATCCAAATGTGGTTTATTATATCAGTACTAGCGGTGCTTTTGTGGTGTTGCGCAGTGGTCGAGTAAATCAACTTGGGAAATTAATGGCAACTAATAATGAACATTACCCCTATAAAATTATGTTTGAGGATAATCAAGTGGGGGACTTGTTAGTGAGTAGAAGAGGTGAATTGTACAATTCTAAAACAGAAATAGTTGGGCAACTTTCTAGAATAAGCCGTCCTAAAGTACAATCCTTTGCCTTTATGGACGAATTTGAGTTAACGATTGAAGTCAAAAATTAGGTTAGGATAAGTACATAAAACAAAAATGGCTCATTGCAATTAAATTGTAATGAGCCATTTTTGTTAGTCAATAATCAATGGATGACAAATTATCCTTTGTCATCAACTTCTCTCGTTGTTCTAGTAATGATAGTTTGTTGCGTCATAGTTCCTTCGCGATATTTTCGCAACTGATTTTCCAAATCGGCGATAATGTCCTCGTAATTCTTTTGTGCTTCTCGGATACTATCATATCGGCGTTGCAAAGAAGTTAACTCACTAATGTAATTACTAATTTGAATACTGTATTCTTCCTCGATAAGTCTTGATTTTGCATTGGCTTCTTCTATTTCTTGCTTGCCACCTGCGCGAGTGTTTGCCAACTCTTGCTTTAACTCTGCTAATTGTGTATTCAAGCGACCATTATCTTCTGTGAGTTGAGCATATGTTCTACCCAATTCGTCTTTGTCGCGGCTCATCACAGTGAGTTGATCGTTCAATCCTTGTATCTGCTTTTTCAGAATTTCATTCTCTCCTTTAATGTCCCCTGCATACTGATTCAGTTCACTCATCTTACGCTCCAATAGGGTATTGGTATTTTGCAATTGACTAAAGTCATTTTTAACATGGCTTAATTGTTCTTCAAGCCCTTGTTTTAGGTCGCCTAAACTGTTATACTTACCTACCAAATCATTGAAATTCAGCTCTATTTCACCGAATCTAGCGGTTAATTCGCCGTTATTTGCTTTTGCCATTTGTAATTGTTGTTCCACATTTTGGTAATTGGTTAACAATTCGCTGTACTGATTGCGAACATTGTTCAAATCATTTTCTAAGGCACTTGCAATTTGTGTTTTTTCTTGCGTTACCTTCTCTAGCATTGATTTAGCTGCATTCAGTTCGCCCTCTAAATTAGAAGAGCGTACTTCCCAGTCTTTCAACAATTTAGCTTCTTTTTTCTCTAAGCCTTGAATGTAGTTTCTAGCCTCACCCAATTCTTGTGCAAGTTGGTTGTATCGACCTTCAAAGTCGCCTGTGAGGTTAGTTTTTTCGCTTTCTAGGAAGACGATTCTATTTTGCGCCTCACCTAGTTGATCTTCAACGGATTGATAGCGACCTGACCAGTTTTGCTCTAGTTCAACTTTTTGTTGTTCTAAGCCTTGAATGTAGTTTCTAGCCTCACCCAATTCTTGTGCAAGTTGGTTGT
>DAITMC010000092.1:0-6188 GCA_036835365.1 Saprospiraceae bacterium | reverse complement strand
GCAAGTTGGTTGTATCGACCTTCAAAGTCGCCTGTGAGGTTAGTTTTTTCGCTTTGTAGTAGGATAATTTGATTGCGTATTTCACTCAACTCTGTTGATAAGCTCTGTTCGCGCAGCGTCCATTCATTTTCTAGAGCTGTTTTTTCTGCTTGTAGCGCATCGGCTTTTGCTGTGGCTGCCTTCCAGTCTATTTCCATTTGCTCATAACGAACCTGCCAATCCGAAATGATACTCGTTTGCTGGGTTTGTAATCCGTAGATGTTTTCTTGCGCTTGATTGAGTTGGAGTACCAACGCATTGTTGCGCTCCTGCCACTCGTATTCCAGTTGTTCATTTTCTTTTTGTAAATAAGCAACTTTTGCTGTTGCTTCTTCCAATTCAATGACTACTTGTTGGTAGCGTGCTTCCCAATCGGCGGCAATACCTTCTTTTTGATTGCCGAGAATCAGTATTCCCTCTTGTGCTTTACCTAGCTCTAGTTGCAAACCATTATATTGGTCTTGCCAATTCGTAGCGATTTCGTCTTTCTCTATCGTCAAAGAATCTATTTGCTTTTTTGATGCTTCTAGCTGTTGTTCGAGTTGCGCATAGCGGCTTTGCCAATCACTAATGATATTGGAAGTCTCTGCCTGCACACCGCTCAGGTTTTGGGTAAGTTCGGTTTGTAAATTAGTGTAGCGTAGTTGCCAGTCAGAAGTAAGACTATTCTTTTCTTCTTCCACTTCTTGTAATCTTTGTTGGTAACCCTTAGCTTCATCTGCCCAAACTTGACGTGCTTTTTCCCATTCAGAGCGTACGCTGTTCAATTCATTTTGTATATCACTGATGCCTTGCTCCAAGTTTTTAATCTCTAATTCATACTTGGTTTGTGTTTGCTCGCCCTCTGATTTTGTACTATCCAATTCTTCATCAAGAGCAGCATATTGCAATTTCAAGGTATTAATGGCTGCATTTTTTTCTTCTAAGCTATTTTGCAACGCTAGATTTTGGGATTGCAAGTCCTCTATGATACTTAATTTAAGATTTAACGTTGCCTCATTATCCGTATATTTATTCTTCAAGTCGCCTGTTTGTTGAATACTGGAAGCATACTTTAACTCTAAGCCTTCATAATCAACAATTAATTTATCGAAATCATTATCTTTTTGCTGCAACTCAAGGCGGAGATTTGCCAGGCTTTTTTCTAACAATTCTATATTCAGATCACGGTCTATAAGTTTAGATTTTAGTGCTGCCAATTCTGTTTCTAACGTAACTTTTTCTTCTGTTATCGCCGTTTGCCCTGCTCGTAATTGGCTATTGTCGCGCTCTAAGGATAGGCGCATACGCTCCAATGAATTTTTGTTTTCCATCAGTGCGCCGTAGTTCATAGAAGCGGATTGATATTGGTCTTTCCAAGTGGCTATTTCTTTTACTCTGGAAGCTCTACCAATCATACCTGCTAGGAGTAAGGCTCCCAGTAAACCTAATAGTGGAATTAATATACAAAGTAATGACATATTCTTTTTTCTTTTATAATTTATAAAATGGAAATTTCAACTCTTCTATTTTGGGCTTTACCCTCTACTGTATTATTGTCAGCAATGGGTACATCAGGTCCTTTTGAATTCGTCACAATTTGTGCTTTGTTAATACCATTCTTGGTTAAATAGTCGGCTGCGAAATTAGCGCGTTGCAAGCCTAATTGCACGTTATTCGCCCTATTACCTTGGTTGTCTGTATGTCCGGTGATGGTTACTTTTTGGTCAGGATAATAGTCCAAATAGCGTGTCAACTCGGTGAAGAATTGTCGTTGTTGCTCCTCTAATGCAATCGTACTCGCACCTGTTGGAAAGTAGAGTACAATGTTTTTGATGGACATCTCTGGCTTTTTTACCTCATTCAACTCACTCAACTCAAAGGCAATGGCATTACTGTATCCATTAGAAAAGTCAAAACTATCACCCACTTTAATGCCCTTGGTATCAAATTGACGGGCTGGAATACCTTTTGTGCTGAGTAATTTTTTCACTTGATTGGCACGCGCAATCCCCAAATTAGGATAGATACTATTGTTTTGCTCCTTAGTATGATAGTAGCCATTGATAATCAATTGTTTATTAGGATTAGCCTTCAGGAAAGCGACTGCTTTTTCCACAAAACTATCTACCGCTGTTTCTAAAGGGGTGTTGTAGTTGTAAGTGCTAGCGTTGTAAGCAATACCTTTTTTGGTACTTGCTACAAGATTGTTCCCATCTTTTAAATCAAGTCCACCAAGCGAAATCGGTGACTTTTCTAGGTCGCACAATAAGGTAAAGTCAATGGCATTATTAACGATGCCTGCTTTCGTATCCAAGTGACTTACCATAGCTTCACTCACTTGAATTCGATTTTCATCAATGCCATTAGCAACGAAATAAGCACGCATGGCTTCCGCACGAAGTTTGCCTAAATTAGGTAGGTTATCTGTGGGCACTTCGCCCGCATCGCTCTTCCCAGTAATAAGCACACCTGCTTTATTGTTCTTTTTTAAATAGTTAATCACTTCATTGTGTAGCGGCTTTTTTGTGGATACCAGTATAGGCTTGGCATCATTGAGTTTAAACTGCGCTGAGTTGTTGGCTTCAATTTTTTCGTTTTGGCAAGTCGTAAGCACTGCTGGTAAAGCCCCTTGACCTATGGGCAGACATCCACACCAGTTGAAAAATAGCCACGTCAGAAGCAGCCATAATAATAGAAGTATTGTTAATAGGACTGTCCGATTCATTTTGAATGGTTGTGTTTGTTAGTAGAATTTTTTGTTCCGACGAACAATTAGGATAAATGTAACACCTTTATGTCACAGTTCTACGGTATAAATAGAAAATTAATATTAAAATAACATGAATACCTAAACTAAAATTAAGTTAGTTTTCTTTAGCCGCTGCTATCATTTTTTTTAGGGTGCTTACAGATTGAATGCCTACTTCTCGCCATTTTAATAGCCCATTTCTAAAAATCATTGTAGTGGGGATGCTCCTTACTTGCAGATTTTCCGCTAATGTGGGATTACGGTCCACATTTATTTTGATGATATTCACCTCGTCTCCTAATTCTTTTTTGACTTTCTCAATTGTACTACTGTAGGCTTTACACGGACCGCACCAATCAGCATAAAAATCAATTAATACAGGCGTTTCGCCATTAATAATTTCCTTAAAACTCGCCTTCTTACTCATATTACTATCGTTTTTGTTGTTGAAATATTGGTTTGTTTTGCTCATTAATATTTTGATAACAATGGCAAGATAAAATCTGTTGTGGGCGAGTAGAAATAAAAAAAGGTTGCCTACAAAGGCAACCTACTTAGTTGATTATGTTTAGTTTCAGAAAAAAATCTTAATGTTTTGGATGGTTTTTTATTAGTATTCATCGCCGCCACCGTAGTTGCCACCACCACTTTGTCTTCCTCCACGCTTTTGTTGATTTAAGCGATAGTTGAAAGAAAGGGTGGTTTGTCTAGCGCGCCATTGAAAATCAATTTCAGAGAAGAAATCAGGTTGGTCTATGGTTGAACGGAAGCGACGTGAGTTGAATACATCTTGTATGCTCAAGGTAAGTGTTCCTTTATTATTCAGTACGTCTTTGCTCAATCCTAAGTCCAATCCAGTGATAGAGCGATCTTTTCCTTGTGTCGTAACTCTAGGGGCACGGTAGTTTAATCGCACTTGGAGGTCTGTATTTTTCCAGAAGGTTGTTCTTGAAGTAAAGCGTGTGAACCAGCTATACGCATCGGCTTCTAAGGATTGAGTGATGCCATTTGAATTTACAAATTCGCCAGAGGTAATAGCACGGAAAAAACTAAAATCTCCGCTCAATCTCCACCATTTGTATGGGTCAAAGGAGTAGTTGAATTCCAAACCGTAACTGTCTTCAGTGGCTAAATTCTCGGGCTGTCTGTTGGTGTTTCCTGTTTCTTGATCCACAACGATAATGCGTTGGATAACCCCTTCTGTATGGCGATAGTAAATAGATGAACCCAATGAACCCTTGTCCCAATATTTAATATGCCCTGCATCAAAGGAGTTGGTGAACTCTGGATTTAGGTTTGGATTGCCACTAAATAAGTTACGGGAATCGCTAAAGGTAAAGAATGGATTTAGCTCTCTAAAGCCTGGACGACGTATTCTTCGGCTATAACTTATTTGTACTGCGTTGTTTTTTGGCAAGTCGTAGGTGAAGAACACGCTTGGGAAAAGGTTAAAGTAGTTTCTGTCATTAATTTCATTCGTTTGCAAGAGTTGAGTGCTGATGTCAGAATATTCCCCACGTAAACCAATTTGATAAGAAAGTTTATTGGCTTTGTTCCCCATCGAAGCGTAAACTGCATGGATGCCTTCTTCATATTTGAAGTTGTTGGATAAACCTTCCAAATTTACCCACTCATTGTCTGCAAATTCTTCAACTAAATAATCGTTGCGAATATTGCGAACAGAGCCTAAATAACCAAATTCTAATTTTCCTTCCTTTGCAAACGGATACACATAATCAGCTCTCAAAAGTAAGGTGTTGTCGCCTTCTAAGCCGTTGGAGCGTTGTAATAAGTCCTCGCGACCAAGTGGATTGTTTTTTCCATCAAAATAAATTTCGCGATAATCTGATTGCTCGTCATCCATATTATCTTGATAGCGAACATCTAAGTTGAGTTCATGTCCTTTTTTCTCAAAGAGCTTTCGATAGGAAAGTACATACTCCAAATTGCTGCGTGTTTCTTTTTCATCATCTGTTCTGTTGGTTACTTCGTAGAGGCTACTCGCACTTCTATCCCTAAGATAGTCTAAATAAGTCACTCGAGTGCTATTGTTATTTTGACCGATGCGGTATTGAAACGAAGTGGTAAGGATGTCTTTATCCGTCAAGTAATAATCCAATCCTAGGCGCAAGTTATTGGAAAAACCTACACGCTCTCTTTTTCTATCAAGGTCGGTGATAAACAAAGTATCTCTCAATAAACGCTCTTGCTTGTTGCTGCCTACACCAGGAGCTACTTGGTAATTGACTCCAAAATTAGTAAAAAAGTTAATCTTATCTTTTCGATAGTTCATATTGAGTGCCACACCGTAGTTATCAGGATAGCCCACATTCACATCAAAAGAGCCATTGATACCTTTACTTTTGTTCTTCTTGAGGACAATGTTGATAATTCCCGACATTCCCTCCGCTTCGTAGCGTGCTGAAGGGTTGGTAATGACCTCAATGCGTTCAATCAAATTCGCTGGTATGGAGCGCAAGCCATTCGCATCGCGCACTAGGGCGGAGGGCTTACCATCCACGAGAATACGTGCGTTGCCTCCACGCAAACTCACTTGACCCTCCACATCCACTGTTACCGAAGGCACATTGTCCAACACCTGAAGGGCAGAGCCTCCTGTGTTCGCCAAATCTTTACCCACATTGAAAATGCGTTTGTCCAATGCCATTTGCATCGTACTTTTTTCTGCCTGCACCACCACTTCATCCAACATCTTTGAATCGGCAGCTATCTTTAAGATACCTAAGTTAACATTAGGCTCGTCTTGTGGCATAGGAATTTCTGCAATCACTAGGGTCAAGTAAGAAATAAATTCCACTTGTGCATAGTAGCGACCCGCAGGCACTTCAATCGTAAATTTTCCTAGTTCATCCGTGATAGAGCCTGTAACAATCGCACTATCTTTTTGGGCAAACAGCGTAACCGTCGCAAACTCAACAGGTACACCCGCCTCCGCGTCAATTACTTGACCGATGATACTTACTTGACGTTGACCTCCTGCACCACTTGGGCGTTGTGCAGCAGCAATCTGAAAGGTGATTAAGGAACAAAAAAGGGCAAACAATAATTGATGTTTCATTTTGAGTAATTTCTTTTTTACAGGTTTGAAATATTTAATTAGTTCTTTTCTTTCATTTACATCACAAAGGTGCAACATGAAATTGGCTAAAATTGGTAGCAATTCTGAAGCAATTTTGAAGATTTTGTATTGAGGGTTTCGCTTCAAGTGAAGTCCTCAAGAAGTTGTTTCAAGTGAAGATTTTGTATTGAGGGTTTCGCTTCAAGCGAAGTTCTCAGGAAGTCGCTTCAAGTGAAAACTTTGTATTGAGGGTTTCGCCTCAAGTAAAGTCCTCAAGAAGTCATTTCAAGTGAGATTTTGTATTGAGGGTTTCGCTTCAAGTGAAGCCCTCAAGAAGTC
>DAITMC010000091.1:0-13026 GCA_036835365.1 Saprospiraceae bacterium | reverse complement strand
GCAAGACTGGAAGGAAAAACGGTTGACCCAATTTACAACGATTTTCCAACAGTTGCCGATGGTGTACGTGGCATGAACTTTATCTACAAAGTGATTGAATCAGGGCAAAGTGCTCAAAAATGGGTGAATGTTTAGCCGCTCACAATGACTTAAAATCAGCTACTAGGTTTGTGTTGCCTTAAAATCAAAGGATTAATTCTTCATAAGTTAAGCAAACATCAAAGCCCTTTTCTTTAAAGTAGGCTTTGGTGTTTGCTTTGCCCTTACTGGAAGTAGCTAGAACGAAATCGCCCCCCCAAGCCCCTAATGACTTCACCTGACCCCAAAAGTCCTGAAAATAAAGGTCTTTCACAGGTTCTAGGGCTAAAGTAGTTGCCACCAAATGTTCATGTTGTTGAAGGACAAGCTCAAATGCTTCCAGCGTGCTTGCGTTGAGCAGGGCATGTGTGTAAGCTGTGGCTTGATAAATTAATTGTGGCGAATGCCTAACTTTTTCTTTGTAATGTGCAATTCCTTCTCTGGTATCTTGTTTTTTCCCTAAGTAGATAAAATACAGTGCATTGCGATAGCTGGGTCGAAAAATGACTGCCTTCGAAGCCGTTGTTTTGCTTAATTTTTGGTACAAAATCGGACCTTTCGCACCAGCACAAGCAATGTCATAGGCGGAACCGCCAAAAGCAGCAAATTGTAGTGGAAAAGGGTCAATCTTTGCCCATTGCGCTACATTGTAAATGAGCGTTGAACTCGTACCTAAACCCCATTGACGAGGAAAAGTTAATTGTGTGGTTACTTCCAATGATGCTGTGGTGCTTAAAAAAGCAAGGTTTTGCTGTTGCGCTAAGCGCAGTATTTCACTCAATTTATGAGCAACACTATCTTTTGAAGCATTGATTATATTTAATGTTGGCAATTCCAACGTTACTTCAAGCCAAATGCTACCATCAGCGTCTATGCTTGTCCAATTCAGGGCGTATTCACTTTCGGGTAGCGCTTTTACAGTAAGCGATTGCCCCTTTTGAGTGGGAAGCCCCAACGCCCAAGCACCATCCAGCACAAAATACTCCGCACTAAGTAATAGTTTGCCGTTAGCATAATATTCTTGCATTTTTGCTACTTTTAATAAATTATTTATTATTTTTGTATTGCTTATGTTGTATATTTTCCCTTTTTATAAAAAATCAATCCCCTTTTATTTGTCAGATGCTAAGATAATTGTTTATCTAGTATTCTAAAAAACAGAAACTTATCTTACTGTACTTCTCTCTACTAGAATCAACAAAAAGAGTATTAATTGAGCTAAAAACGTATGTAAAAATAGCTAACTTAGATTTTAAGTTTTATCTTTGGCTCTAATATTTTGTTGTTGTATTGGGTGCTAAAGATAAGTTACATGACGCTTGTACCGTATCCTAATAATTGATTACTATTTTAATTTACAATCAGTTATGACAAATACTTAAAGACTAACATAGAAAATCACGCTATAAGAACACAATACTATTCAAAAATTTTGCCTTCTAAGTATGGAAAATGTGATTATGAAACTAAATGAACAAATTGCTTTAGAGTACAACACCTCCAGCTACGCTTACATTAAGGAGAACATAAAAAAAATTCTTAAGAAATTTCCTATTCCTTTAACGAAGAATCACAAATATGATCTGTTGACCGTCAAAGTAATTCGAAAAACCTGCTCTACATATTCTAACTGTATTGATGTAGGTTGCCATACCGGTGATATTTTGAGTACTATCCTTCGATTTGCACCTAAGGGACAACACTACTGCTTCGAGCCATTACCACATCTTTATCAAGAATTGGTAGAAAGATTCCCAGATAATTGTCATTTTTATAAGATTGGGTTGAGCGATCAAGTTGGTACAGCGTCCTTCAATTATGTCGTTACCAACCCTGCTTACAGTGGTTTTCGTTCCCGTGAGTATGCCCGTGAGTACGAAAAAGAGCAACTCATTACTGTACAAACCGACCTACTAGACAATGTTATCCCTGATGATGTAAAAATTGATTTTATTAAAGTGGATGTGGAAGGTGCAGAAATGGAGGTATTGCGTGGCGCAAAAAAGACATTGATACGCAATAAACCCACGCTCGTTTTTGAACACGGCAAGGGCGCTGCTGATTATTACGGCACGCACCCCAATGATATTTATAACCTCTTAGTAGAAGAATGTGGTCTAAGCATTAATTTACTTTCAGGATACTTGAGCGATAAAGCCCCTTTAACAAAAATTGCCTTTCAACAGCAGTTTGAAAATCGACTCAATTACTATTTCATTGCTTATCCTCAAAAATAACTTTTGAAAACAAGCAAAATCCTTATTTTGCTAATCATTAACTGAATAGCAATAATGAAAAGAAGAACCTTTCTCCAGCATACTGCATTGAGTTCTGCTGCCACTTTGATGCCGAATTTAAGTAAGCCCCTTTCTTATCATCCATTAAAAAAGTTGGTTATTATTGAGCTTTCAGGTGGAAATGATGGCTGGAACACGATTATTCCATATCGGAATGCTCACTACTATCAACATCGCCCTACCATAGCTATTGCTCCAAATGAAGTGATTCCACTCCATAAAACATGGGGCTTTAATCCTGCGCTAGCATTACTACAACCCATTTTTGAAGCAGGAGAAATGTGTATTCTCAATAATGTAGGTTATCCTAATTTTTCTGATACTCATTTTCAAGCGTCAGCAGTGTGGCAAACAGCAAGTCCTAATCCTGAACAGTGTCGAACGGGCTGGCTGGGCAGATATTTAGATCACATGGCAAAGCAAAAAGCGGCTTATGGCATAACTTTAAATCACTATGTAAATCAGGCTTTAAAGGGAGATACGTTATCTTCATTTGCTGCTCCCCAAATAATTGATACTGCTAAAAATGTGGCTCAAACTGTAGCTTATGCACCAAAAAATGGTGAATGTCAAGAAGAGCAGGATTTTATCATGGAATTAAAGCAAGTAGCAGATTGGATAGAACAAAAGAGGAATGCTGCTATATATTACTTAACATTAGGTGGATTTGATACGCACATTGAGCAAAGAGCAACGCAGGATAAGCTGCTAAAAATTTATGCTAAGGGCATTCATTACTTTATAAATCGCTTAAAACAAAGCAACTTATTTGATGATGTTTTGATATTTACCTTTTCGGAGTTTGGTCGTACCTTAGCGGAAAATGAACAAGGAGGAACAGATCATGGTGGCGCAAACAACGTTTTCTTGTTCAATAGCCATCTAAAAAAATTTGGTTTTTACAACAAAATAGCTAACCTAAACGATTTACAAAAAGAAAATTCGGCATACGAAATTGATTTCAGGTGCATTTATGCTACTATTCTGGAAAATTGGTGGAGCGTGGATGCACAGTCTATTTTAAATGCCAATTTCAACCCATTGAATTTTATTTAATCAAGAAATATTATTGGTTCATATGAAAAAATATGTTTTTCTATTTTTCGTCGTAACACTTACTTTGCCACATTTCGCTTTAGCACAAAAGAAAATTACGTTAGAGGATATTTGGCAAAAATACACATTTTCCACCAGAGGCGTGCCTGGATTCAACTTCTTGAAGGACGGCAAATCCTATACCCGCAAAGAGAGCAAAAAAATTCAGCAGTACGACTTTACCTCTGGCAATTTTGTTGCCACTATTTTTGACCAAAGCACTATTAGCACAAACATCCCTGATTTTCAGGATTATAGCTTTAGCAAAGATGAAAATAAAATTTTACTGCAAACTGACGTAGAGCAGATTTATCGCCACTCGAGTAAAGCTAATTTCTATGTTTGGGATAGAAATACCACTCAACTTACACCACTTTTTGATGGCGGTAAACAAATGTACGCTACTTTCAACCCAGAGGAGAATAAAGTAGCTTTTGTGCACAACAACGACTTGTATTACAAGGATTTAGCAAATGGAAAAGTTACACGCATCACGCGCGATGGTCGCTACAACGCCATTATCAATGGCGCATCCGATTGGGTATATGAGGAGGAATTTGTGCTAGTTCGCGCCTTTGAGTGGTCGCCTGATGGCACCAAAATCGCCTTTATACGCTTTGATGAAAGCGAGGTAAAGGAATTTACGATGCAAGGATATGAGGATGAACTCTATCCACAGCCAACTACTTTCAAATACCCTAAGGTGGGCGAAAAAAACTCAATCGTCAGTGTTCATGTTTATGATGTAGCAAAAGGGAAAATTGGCAAAATGGACACGGGCAGCAATCCTGACATTTATATCCCACGCATTCGCTGGACACCCGATGGGCAGTTGTGTATTTTCAGAATGAATCGCCATCAAAATCATTTAGAATTATTGTTGGCAGATATTAAACGAGGGCGTACTAAGTTGTTGTTCGAGGAAAAAGAAGAACAATATATTGAAGAATCTATGCTGAACAACATCATCTTTTTGCAGGATGGTAAACATTTCGTAATGACTAGTGAACGCGATGGCTGGAATCATCTTTATTTGCACGACATGAAGGGCAAACAAAAAGAGCAACTCACCAAAGGCAATTGGGATATTACCGATTTTTATGGCGTGGATGAGAAAAACGAAATCATTTTTTATCAAGCAGCAAAATCTTCGCCGACACAAACCCATTTGTATAGCGTTAATTTGAATGGCAAAAAAGACCGTCAGATTACTAAAAGGAATGGCAGTAATAGCGCTATCTTTAGTCGTACGTTTGACTATTTCGCACTTACGCATTCTACCGCCAACACGCCTCCCGTTTATGAAGTATATGACCGAGAAGGCAAATTGATGCGTGAGCTAGAAGATAATGCACAGGTGAAAAAATTGCAAAAGGACTATGGTACTAGCCCTGTCGAGTTTTTTGATTTTAAGACTAGCGAAGGCATTACCCTAAATGGATGGATGATAAAACCCATTGATTTTAAAGACAATCGCCAATATCCAGTGTTCATGTTCCTCTATGGCGGACCTGGTAGCCAACAAGTGACGGATGCGTGGAAAGGACAAAACTATTGGTGGTTTCAGATGCTAGCACAGCAAGGATTCATTGTAGCTTGTGTGGACAATCGCGGGACGGGCGCACGGGGCGAAGCCTTCAAGAAAATTACTTATCAACAACTCGGTCATTACGAAACGATAGACCAAATTGAGGCAGCGAAATATTTAGGCAAACTCAAATACACCGATGCTAACCGAATCGGTATTTTTGGTTGGAGCTATGGCGGCTATATGTCGTCCTTGTGTCTTTTGAAAGGTAATGATGTATTCAAAGCTGCCATTGCTGTTGCGCCTGTAACGAGTTGGAAATGGTATGACACTATTTACACCGAGCGTTTCATGCGCACCTTGAAGGAAAATCCTAATGGTTATCGCAATAATTCACCAGTCTATTTTGCAGATCGCTTGAAAGGAAATTACATGATTGTGCATGGTGCTAGCGATGACAATGTTCATTTTCAGCATACCATGGAGATGGTCAATGCACTAATTAGTGCTAATAAACAGTTTGATGCACATTTTTATCCCAATAAAAATCATGGCATTTATGGTGGCAACGCACGTTTGCACCTCTACACCGCAATGACTAACTTTTTGCAAGAAAAGTTGATGGAAGATACGGCACCTGTTGGAAGCACTAAGCCGTAATGGTTAGTCAGAGGAACTAGGTAAATAAAAATACCTAGTCTATCTGATGGATGAACTATTCCATTTCATAGCTCGTTTTACGATTCAATCATTATTGAAATGTCAAAATTCATTTGATTTATCATACAAGTTCAAAATTCGTTATTCAATATCAGACAATGGCAACCGTAAAGAAGAAGAAAGCAATAGAGGTGGTTAACAGAAAAGCAGCGCATCAATACTTTTTCGACGAAAGTCATGAGGCGGGTATTGCTTTAACAGGTACGGAAATTAAATCGGTTCGTGCGGGCAATATCAATATGACGGATGCTTATTGCTATTTCAAAAAAGGAGAATTGTTTGTGAACAGTATGTATATAAAAGAGTATGATTTTGGAAATATTTTCAACCATGAACCTCGCCGGCCCAGGAAGTTATTACTTCGAGGTAAGGAATTGAAAAAAATGGAAAAAAAGGTAAAAGAAAAAGGGGTAACTATTGTTCCTTATCGCTTATACATGAATGAACGTGGATTCGTAAAGCTAGAAATTGTATTAGCGACGGGTAAAAAATCAGCAGATAAACGCCAAAGCATTAAGGAAAAAGATGTCAAACGCGACACAGATAGAATGCTGAAAAGCATAAAACTTTAGTTGGCGACTATTGTTGCTCCATTCATAAGCATTTGTTAAACACTCGATTTCAGGAAATGAAATTGTAAGAGTTGCGTTATTGGGTGCAATAAATCGTATTAAATTACCTGATGTTAGTGAAAAAACATTTACTACTATACTTATCTTTATTTTCGCTATATTTTGCTAATGGGCAACAAATAAGTGGTTATGTATATAGTGAAGATAAATCGCCTATTCCTTATGCTAACATTTTTATCCAGCAGTTGCAAACAGGTACTTCAACCAACGATGCGGGCTATTACTTTTTTGCCTTAGATCCAGGCGAGTACAATGTTATCTTTTCTGCATTAGGATATGAATCACAAGAAATCAGGATTTTGGTAGAAGATAAAGGTACTGAACGTTCTGTTATACTTAAAGCCTCCACCTTAGAGCTAGAAGAAATCACCGTAAGAGCTAGTAAGCGCGACCCTGCTTATGCCATCATTCAAAATGCAATAGATAACAAAAAGAAATTTTTACAACAGATAGATACTTACAAGGCTAGCATTTATATAAAAGCAGTAGAAGAAGTAGAAAAGCATAAAAAAGAAAAAACGCAAGCAACTACATCCCCAACGGAAGAAACTTTTAATCCTGAGGCAGACAACACATTAGATGCAGCGGAAAAAAAGGCAGAAATGCCCGACATTAATTTGTTGGAGATGGAATTGACCCTGAATTATCAATATCCTAACCAATATAAGGAAGAGCGAACGGCTTACCGCGCTTATGGTTCAAAACTAGGTCTTTTTGTCCCCAGATTTGGAGAAGCCGACTTCAATTTTTATCGCAACCTTGTCTATGTAAATCAAATTTCTGAAGTAGGCATCATTTCGCCTATTAGCACTACTGCTATTTTGGCATACAAATATAAACTCATTGAAGCCATTTTAGAAGATAATCAACTGGTGTATAAAATTGAGGTTATCCCCAGGAAAAATAGTAACTCTACGTGCAAAGGCTACATTTATATCAACGATGACATTTGGAACATCAATCGCATAGATGTTGAATTTTATAAGGGCGGCTTAAAATTTTATGATGCTTTCCACCTCAAACAACAATACAAACAATTGGAAGATAGCCTTTGGATACCCTATCGTCAGGAATTTACCTACGAAACTAAGGAAGGAAATAAACAAACCTTCAAAGGGAATACGACTATATTTTACAAAGACTTTCAAAAAGATATTGTTTTCCCTGACCGGTTTTTCAGAAACGAAGTAGCCGTAACCACTAAAGAGGCTTATGAGCGAGATTCTAGCTATTGGCAAGAAGTAAGAACAGAGCCACTAAGCGAAAACATACAAAAAATGGTAACTTACAGGGATAGCGTAGAAGCCATTTATAACAGTCCAGCGTACAAAGATTCTCTTGATGAAGCTTTTAATAAGGTTACGCTATTAGAAATCTTTTGGGATGGTGTTAGCTTTCGCAATCACAACAAGCAACAACAGTGGTGGTTGGGTTCTTTACCTTCTTCTTTTTCTTTTGAAGTGGTTGGCGGCTGGCGTATAAATCCTAGTTTCACCTATTTCAAACGATGGGAAAGCAGCCAACGCTTGTCCATGTCCATCTCGCCAAGTGTGGGCATTCAAAATCAAGATGTGCAAGGGACGCTTTACACGCGTTGGTTCTATAATCCACATAAAATTTCGAGTATTTCCATTGACGTTGGACGTTCTTTTCAGTCCATCAATCCTTACGATGCTTTTTTAAATCAACTTCGTGTTTCCAACTACATCCTCCACGATGCCTTACTTTTAGAGCATCGCATGGAGTTGTTCAATGGCTTTTTTTGGGATGTTCACCTATCGCATAGCAACCGTCAGTCTGTAAGTAATTTGAATACCAGTAGTTTTCTTACGGAATTGGTAGGGGAAGCTGAACCACTTGATTTTCAGCCTTATCAGGCATTTATCACAGGCATAAGTTTTTCTTATACTCCTGCACAAAAATTCATGCGCGAACCCAACCGAAAGATTATTTTAGGTAGTAAATACCCAACTTTTAGCATTTTGCATCGAAAAGGGTGGGATAAAGCATTTTCAAGTGATATTGATTTTGACTATTTAGAGTTCTCGGTGCGTCAAAATTTACAACTCGGCAGTTTAGGCAATGCCAATTATAGCTTAGAAACTGGGAAATTTATTAATACCCAAAAATTATTATTCATTGATTTAAAGCGTTTTAGGCAATCCGACCCTTTGCTTTTCTCTAATCCTTTGCGCTCTTTTCAATTGTTGGACACAGCACTAGCTACGGCACAAGTATTTTTAGAAGGTCATTTTATTCACCATTTCAACGGCAGTTTGCTCAATAACATACCTTTAGTAAAATTGCTGAACGTGCGCGCCGCTGCGGGTGGTGGTTTTTTGTGGGTACAAGAGAATAATTTTCGCTACGAAGAAGCCTTTTTAGGGCTAGAACGCATCTTTAAATTAGGGGTAAGGCGCCGATTAAGGCTGGGCGTTTACTACGTTGCTGCCAATTCAAGCCGAAACCCTTTTAATTCAGAATTTAAGTTTTCCATAGACATTATTGACACCTGGAAGCGAAACTGGGATTTTTAGTAGCGCAACGGCACTAAACTTTAGCGTTTATTCTTTTCAGTACATTGTGGTGCTTACATCGCTTAAAGGCAATGCTGGTACAATGATAAAACAAGCAATCTCAAAGGGATGATATAGTTTTACAATCGTATCCTACCCATCCAAAAAGGTAACATAATTCATTTTTTTTGACTACAATATATTTATTGAGAAGACCTCCCCAACTGTTTATTGCGCATCCATTTTAGCTATTTTAACGCTATTTATCCTTACACTAAGCCCTTGAATTATAACTAATATCAAAGAGGAAAATTTTATTTTGAGCAAGGCACTAAATTAAAGCACTTGAAGTAAATAAAAACAAAATAACCCGCAAATTATTTCAAAAAATGCTTTAATACCAATTACGAGCAAAATTACTGTAAAAAAGTCGAGCAATACACTATAAAAATCAAAGAATGCGCTACATTTGCAGCGTTTTTTATAGTACACATTCATCTGAAAAGTAAACTACTATGGCAAATATAGGTCGAGTAAAGCAAGTGATTGGTCCAGTAGTGGACGTTTCTTTTTCATCAGAAGGTTCGAAGATTCCAGAAATCCTCAATGCGTTAGAGATTCTTCGACCAAACGGCGAAAAACTAGTGCTTGAGGTGCAGCAGCACTTAGGCGAAGATAGTGTGCGTGCTATCGCTATGGATTCAACGGATGGATTGGTTCGCGGACAAGAAGTGGTTGATACAGGAAAAGGTGTTTCTGTACCGGTAGGCGATCAAATTCGTGGAAGATTGTTTAATGTGGTAGGTGAACCGATTGACGGCATTGGAAGGATTGTAAAAGATGAAAAATCAAGACCTATTCACGCTGCGCCTCCGACTTATGAAGAACTTTCTACCACAGCAGAGGTATTGCTCACTGGTATTAAAGTAATTGACTTGATTGAGCCTTATGCAAAAGGTGGTAAAGTAGGGTTATTTGGTGGTGCTGGTGTAGGCAAAACAGTATTGATTCAAGAGTTAATCAATAATATTGCATTAGGTTATGAAGGTATCTCTGTGTTTGCAGGGGTAGGAGAGCGCACACGCGAGGGAAATGACTTAATGCGCGAGATGTTAGAAGCAGGTATCATCAAATATGGGGAAGCGTTTATGCACTCTATGGAAGAAGGTGGCTGGGACTTAAGCAAGGTGGACATGGAGATGTTGAAAAAGTCGCAAGCAACTTTTGTATTTGGGCAGATGAATGAGCCTCCAGGCGCACGCGCTAGAGTGGCATTAACCGGTTTGACGATTGCAGAATATTACCGCGATGGCGATTTGACTGACCCAACTGGTGGAAAGGATATTCTATTTTTCATTGATAATATTTTCCGTTTTACACAAGCAGGTTCTGAGCTATCAGCACTACTAGGACGTATGCCCTCAGCAGTAGGTTATCAGCCAACTTTGGCAACAGAAATGGGATTGATGCAAGAACGCATTACTTCCACTAAGCGGGGTTCGATTACCTCAGTCCAAGCTGTCTATGTGCCTGCGGATGACTTGACTGACCCTGCACCCGCAACAACTTTCGCTCACTTGGATGCAACAACAGTATTGAGCCGAAAATTAGCCGCAATGGCAATTTATCCAGCTATTGATCCACTCGATTCATCTTCTACTATTCTAAAAGAAGAAATTGTAGGTAAAGAACACTACGAAACAGCACAAGAAGTCATTAACATTCTTCAGCGTTATAAAGAATTACAAGACATTATCGCTATCTTAGGGATGGAAGAACTATCCGACGAAGATAAGTTGGTAGTCAGTCGAGCTCGTAGAGTACAGCGTTTCCTCTCTCAGCCTTTCCATGTGGCAGAGCAGTTTACAGGCTTAAAAGGAGCATTTGTACCCATTGAAGAAACCATCAGAGGATTCAAAATGATTCTGAATGGTGAGATGGATGCCTACCCAGAGCCTGCTTTCAACTTGAAAGGTACAATTGACGAGGTTATTGAAGAAGGTAAAAAAATGTTGGCAGAAGCCGGAATGTAATTTATCCATATTGTACCTGCCAAATCGAGCAATAGGTTTGGCAGGTGGCTTTATACCTTTGTAATTATGATGAATCTTAAAATATTAACGCCCGATCAATCTGTTTTTACAGGGACTGTCAGTTCCGTAAAAGTGCCAGGATATGACGGAGCATTTCAAATACTCGAAAACCACGCTCCAATAGTAGCAGCCTTACGCGCTGGTGTCGTAAGCATTAAGAAAAGCAATGGTGAAATGATGAATTTTACTATTCAAAAAGGATTTATTGAAGCGTTACAAAATGAAGTATCCTTGTTAGTACAGGGCTATGTAGGTCAATAATCTCCCTCTACACCGCAGGAACTAAAGTTCTTACCCCATTCAAGGAAAGAGAAGACGCTTTGTGATAACTTTCCGTTTGTTCATGCCAAAGAATACGTCGAGAAATTAAACCTGATTTCAAGTAATATTTCTTTACCCTATAATAGATGGGCTAGTAATCGCTAAGCCTAACGTGCTATGGTTAACTTCGTATATTTGTATGCGCTGCCGAAAAAATTTGTCTAAGCAAATCTCCCCTCTCTTATCGCTTAAATCGCAGTACAAATTTTTTCCTACAATGATGCCCTTACCTTAGAACTCCCCATATAAGTTCTAATTTGATGTATTGGTCTCCTCATTTTTTCGAGTTTTGGTTAGCACCTTAAATGTTAATTTTTTGTAAACTAAACATTAATTAAAAATGAAGTGTTTTATCTAAATGAGCTAAATTTAGTATTTAAGCACTATAATTTTTAACTAATTAAAACAATTAATGATGAGCAGAAAAATGATCGTTATGTGGCTACTAGCCAGTATCCCTTACGTTACCTTTTCAAATACGGAGTGCACTGTTCCTTTTGAAGCAAAGAACGGAATGATTATTATAGAAGGAAAAGCAGATAACCTGAACGGTAAGTTTATTTTGGACACAGGTGCACCAAGTTTGGTGTTGAATACCAAGTATTTTGATGGCATCACTGCCTCCAACTATGAGCTTGTAGGCTTCGGCGGGGCAATAGTATCCCCTTTAGAAAAGATGGGTACTCAATTCACTTGGGGATGTATCAATAAAAGGTATGTAACCAATGTGTTGGTCAATTTGGAATTTTTAGAGCAATCAACTGGTGAAGTTATTTTGGGCTTAATTGGATTTGACGCGCTCAAGACGCATGAACTAGTAGTAGATTACGCCGAGGCGAGTATAAAGCAATCTGCCAATAAGGCAAAAAAAGGAAACTTTTGGAACGAAGATGTACCAGCATTGACTGTTCCTTTTTATTTGAAAAACCATCTTATTATGGTGGATGTTAGATTGGGGAGTCAAAATGTTAAATTAGCACTAGATTCAGGCTCTAAGTCGAATTTAATCTATCATTTGGAAATGGGAAATATGGATGATGAAACGCAGCATATTTATGTAGTAGGCGTAGATCAAAATAAAGTGTTGTCTAATAATATTACAGTAGCTAACACCACTATTCAAACTATTAACTTCAAAGACATGGATTATGTGGTTACTCAAGCTAGTAAAGACTTGATAAGGCATATATCAATGGATGGTTTGTTGGGGGGAAGTTTTTTGAACCAATGGAACCGATGGGCAATCAACTACAAAAAGCAAGAGATTTATTTTTGGAAATGACTGACTTTAAGTAAGCTATTGTTTATCTAGCGCATTGAAAATGATTAATTATTTTCAATGCGTTTTTTTTAATAGGCTTTTTTTATTTTTTTGCTTTTGCCTTAACGAGATTAGTCTTTTTTTCTGCCTCATATACATATACTTTGGCTGGACGAAGTAGAAAAAATAGACCAATTAGTATAAATGGAATACTCAGCCATTGACCTGTACTAAATATTCCTAAGACAGATTCAAAGCCCCCCTGACTATCTTTAAAGTACTCTAAAATAAAGCGCATTCCAAAAACAGTAAGCATAAAAATACCAAAAAGGCGACCCAATTTATTGCGCATATCGGTGCGCCAGTAAAGAAAATAAAGCAGAATAAAAATGATAAAGTAGGAAGCCGATTCGTATAACTGGACTGGATGGCGAGCAAAATCCTCCCCAAGTTGCTTGAAGACAAATCCGAAGGATGACTCTGTT
>DAITMC010000090.1:0-13059 GCA_036835365.1 Saprospiraceae bacterium | reverse complement strand
AAAACACCTTATCAATTACATCAGCGCTACATCATCAACCAAATAAAATCAGGTTTTTGGATTATTGACCAACAAGCTGCTCATGAGCGTATCTTGTACGAAAAATATTTGCGTATGATGGAAGGCGGGGTAACAGTAACACAGCGCAAATTATTTCCGCAAACTATTCATGTTTCTCAAAGTAATGCTTTAACCTTGAAAGATTTACTGCCAGAAATTCAACAGATGGGATTCGATATTGAGGAATTTGGTGGTAATTCATTTGTTGTGCATGGTGTGCCCGCCGATTTTAGACAGGAAGTTAAAGAGCAAGAAATGATAGAGCAACTTATTGCCCAGTATCATCAGAACTTATCGTTGGATTTGAGATTCAACGAAAATATTGCTCGCTCTTTAGCCGTAGGAGCTGCCATCAAAAAAGGTCAATATCTCAACGCCGAGGAAATGCAAATATTGATAGACGAACTTTTTGCTTGTGAAATGCCTTTAGTAAGCCCTAGAGGAAAGAAATGTTTTCTTACTTTTGAGTTATTAGACTTAGAAAAAATGTTTTCTTAGCTCCTCAAAAATTTGTTATCAATCAACTAGCTACTTTTGAGCCTTAGTTGCTCTATGGAGTTAGTTTAACCAAGTTTTTTTTATGTTTAGAATGACCGATGTTGTCAAACATCTATTAATTATCAACTTAATTGTTTTTGTATTTACAGAACTGATTTTCCCCAATCTGATTCGTGTATTGGCGTTGTATTATCCCACGTCGCCCTATTTTCAGCCCTTTCAGTTGGTAACACACTTTTTCACCCATGCTAATCTAGGACATATTTTCTTTAATATGTTTGGGTTAGTCATGTTCGGAAGTCCCGTGGAAGCCCTATGGGGAGCTCGTCGGTTTTTATTTTACTACCTTTTTTGTGCTTTAGGTGCAGCCATCACCCAGTTGCTGATGATGTACTTTCAGATTGAAAGCACTAACGGATTGATGGTAGGAGCATCGGGAGCTATTTATGGTTTATTGGTTGCCTTTGGCACAAAATTTCCAAATGCAGAGTTGATGCTTATCTTTCTACCTATTCCCATAAAAGCCAAATATTTTATTCCTGGACTAATAGCCTTAGATTTATTTTTAGGTATTAGCAACTTTTCTGCCGATCCTGTGGCGCATTTTGCCCATTTAGGCGGTGCTTTTTTTGGATTTTTGTTAATTTTACTTTGGCAAAACAAGGATTCTAATTTTCGTTTGAACTAAATTGTATCAATAACGATTTCATATTAAGCTAGTGATTAAAATCTAATACCACTTACATAAAAAAAATAAAAATGTTTCAGTCCATATGGGAAGATGCTAAACGAGAATTTAACTATGGCAATATGGTCACTAGGATTATTATTGTCAATGTATCCGTGTTTTTGCTCGTCAATACTATTGCTGTATTCTTTTTTCTAGCTGGTCAAATAGATAAGTACCCTATCGTCATTAAATGGCTTAGTCTTTCTTCGGATTGGCAATTTAATTTGACCCACCCTTGGGTTATCTTTACGCATATGTTCCTGCATGACGGATTTTTTCATATCCTTTGGAATATGCTAATGTTATATTGGTTCGGTAGAATTGTTGGTGATTTTCTGGGCAATCAAAGGATTCTACCTTTATACTTATTTGGCGGTCTGGCCGGAGGCATTGCCTACTTTATTTCGGCTCAAGTTAATATGCCCATCCTAATTGGGGAGATGGCACTGGGCGCATCAGCAGCGGTGATGGCAATTGTGGTAGCCGCTGGTATAATTGCGCCAAATTATATTATGAATTTACTACTTATAGGTCCAGTAAGGCTAAAATATATTGTTATCGTATTGGTGCTGCTGAATATCTTTTCCATTGCACGTATTGCGCCTAACACTGGGGGCTACATTGCCCATTTAGGCGGTGCTGCTTTGGGCTGGTTTTTTGTGCTTATGCTTCGTGAAGGTAACGACCTTTCTATCCCTATAAATAGAATGATTAATGGCATTTCCAATTTTTTCACTCAATTGTTTCATAGTGCTCCAAAATCTCCACCTAGAAAAAGGAAACCGCATGTCGCCTACAAAAACACAAATGCCAGTGAAGTAAAGAAAGCCACTAAAAAAACAGTAACTTCCAGAAGAGGAAATGCAAATACGGATGATAGCATATTATCTCAACAAGAACGTGTAGATGCCATACTCGATAAAATAAAAATGTCAGGCTATGATAGTCTTTCTCAAGAAGAGAAAGAAATTTTGTTTAAAGCCAGCAAAGAATAAGCCGTGTCTAAACTACAAAAGATAGTGCGTTGGGCAAATATTATGCTGATTATGCTCACACTTGTGTCCTATGTATCGCCTTACATCAATCCAAAATCTTTTTCCTACATAGCACTCTTTGGCTTGCTTTATCCATTGTGGCTACTACTAAATACCTTATTCATCTTTTATTGGATATCTAAAAAGAAATGGTACTTTCTTTATTCTACTGCTTGTTTGCTATTAGGTTGGCAATTTTTAACTAAGAATATTGCCTTTAATACGCCTTTGCCAAGTTCAGAAACCACATTTCGTGTACTGACTTACAATGTTACCAATGCCACAGGATTCCACCAAAAAGGGATGAAGACAAAGGAGCGCCTACTGCCCTTCTTTGAGTATCTCGCTTCTTTGGATGCTGATATTATTTGTTTGCAGGAATTTGCACATCAAGAACAACACATTAAAACCTACCTACAAGAAGTATTCGGCAAAGATGCACCTTATTTTTATGGAGCTAAAAAGGCTTCACCACTCATTATTTCAAAGTACCCTATCTTGAATAAAGGAGCTTTAGCATTTGAGAATAGCACCAATGGCTGTATTTATGCGGATATTACTATGGATAGCACCATAATAAGGGTATATAATATTCACTTAAAATCAAACACGATTACTAAAGTAGCGGATGAAGTACGCGAAGAAGGAGACCTGAGGGAAAGGGAAACATGGCGCAAAATCAGGTATATGTTGGCAGGGTATAAAACCAATACTAAAATAAGAGCCAATCAAGTTGATGAAATTAAACAGCATATAGCTCAATCCCCTTATCCTGTTATTGTATGTGGAGATTTCAATGATGTACCACAATCTTACGTTTATCAGACGATTGCTCATGGTTTGTTAGATCACTTTCAAGAAAAGGGACGAGGCATAGGCACTACTTTTAGTGGTAGCATTCCTTTTCTTAGGATTGATTACATCTTAAGTTCCAGCCATTTTTCTGCCCAATCTACCCAAATAATCCGAGATAATTACTCCGACCACTTTCCTGTATGGTCTGCCATGGTACTCAACCCATGAATATTCATCTATCCAAAATAGGGTTTAGTCTAATAAAATAACAAGTCAGGCTACACTATTTTACTTTTGACATATCAAAGTAAAACATAATTGATATAAATGTGTTTTTGAAGCAATTTTGTTTTAGCTAAGCCAACTTAAACATATTTATAACACTTTAAAAATTGCAAAACACCCGTTTATGAAACATTTATTACAATTACTCTCGCTGTTATTCACCTTATTTAGCTTTTCCTTTCTTCAATCTCAATCCTTTGGTGGTGGAGGTGCCTCAAATATCACAGGAAAGGTGGCAGGTCAGATTACAGATTCGCTTACTAAAGCACCAGTAGAATTTGCCACTATCGTACTAATGGATGCGCAAACAGAAAAAGAGGTAGGCGGTACAATTACTGATGTAGCAGGTAGCTTCAAGTTGAATGATGTTAAATTGGGCAAATACAAACTGTCTATTTCTTTTATCGGCTATGCTACAAAAACAATAGAAGAAATAGAACTTAGTAAGCGCAAACCAGATATTGACTTGGGCAAATTATTCTTACAATCTGACAACGTCATGCTTCAAGCAGTAGAAGTGGTGGAAGAAGCATCTGTTTTTGAGAATAAGATTGATAAAATTGTTTACAACGTAGAAAAAGATGCCACCGTAACCGGTGGCGATGCTGCGGATGTATTGCGCAATGCGCCTTTGGTGTCAGTGGATTTAGAAGGGAATGTCTCCTTGAGAGGCTCTCAAAATATTACTATTCTTATCAATGGACGACCTTCGGGAATGTTCGCCAGCAGTGTACGTGATGCCTTGAAGTCTATACCTGCTGACCAAATAAAAAGCGTGGAGGTAGTAACTACGCCCACTGCAAAATACGACGGTGAGGGTTCAGCGGGTATTATCAACATCATTACGAAAAAGAAAAGTGCGGAAGGTTTTACGGGTTCAATCAATACCTCTGTGGGCGATAACCAAAATAATGCCGTACTTAATCTAAGTGCTGCTAAAGGTAGATTCGGGCTGAGTGGCAGTGCCAGCACTTTCTTTTCTTGGCCTCGCCCCAGTAATTTTTCATTTTACAGAGAAAGCACTTTTAATAACATCAAACAAGTACAGCAGCAAAACGGCGATGGTGAAAGCCAGTTTATTGGTTTTAATAGTTCTGTAAATGCGTTTTATGACATCAATGCTTTTCATAGTATTACTTCTACTTTTAGGGTGAATGGCAGACAATTTAATAGAGACGGTCTAAATAGTATTAGTTTTAGTAACCCTGCTATCAACCTACAACAGCAATATGAATCGCTTTACGATACCAAAAATTTAAACTCTGGTTTTGATTGGGTAACGGATTACAAAATCAAATTTGACGAAAAAGGACATGATTTAACTTTTGCTTATCAGTTGACTCAAAATGTAGATGACCGTAATAATGACATTCTTCAACGAGATTTGTTGGGTAACGATCCCTTTATCAATTTAAGTGAATTGCGCAACAACGATGGAACAAACTTAGAATCTACTATTCAAGCAGATTATGTAAAACCATTCAACGATAAAATTAAATTAGAAACAGGAGCGAAAGCCGTAATTAGAAGGATTGTTACAGATTACAATGTATTTGACAGGCAGAATAATACCTTTATTAACGACCCATTTCAATCCAATATATTTAATTACAACCAAGATGTTTATGCAGGTTATGCTTCTTTTAACTTGAAGTTGGGCAAAAACTATGGTTTAGTGGCAGGTGCAAGATATGAATACACCGATATTTCAGGTTCATTTGATAGAGAAAATCCACCTTTTGCTCAGGATTATGCTAATTTACTACCAAGTGTTATTTTCTCGCGCAACTTTAAAAATTTTCAATCCGTCAAATTAAGTTATTCCAGAAGAATCCAGCGTCCGAGCTTATTCTATGTTAATCCATATTCTGACCAAACAGATAACAGAAACCAAACTTTTGGCAATCCCGCATTATCACCTGAAATAACAGACCAAATTGAATTAGGCTACAACACGTTTATCAAAGGCGTTGGGGTGAATGGAGCTTTTTACTACCGCAGAACAACGGATATTATCGAGTCGTTTCTGCAAAATGTTACCCCAGAGGGTATTTCTCAAACAAGTTTCAGAAACATTGGGGAAAATAATTCCATAGGAACAAACGTATTTACTTCCTTGACCATCAAACGCGTATTTACGCTTAGAGGTAGCTTCAATGTTTATACTTATAATGCCACAGCAAATATTGGTGGTGAAGAACTCTCTGCCAACGCTATTCTTTGGAATGGTTTTGGTAGTGCTAGTTACGATGTGAAGAAAATTGGCTTAAAAATTGAAGCCTTTGGTTTTGCGCAATCACCAAGACAAACCATTCAAGGAGTAGTACCCGCTTTCTCTATCTTCGGCATGGGCGTTCGACAAGATGTCTTAAAGAAAAAAGGTAGTGTTGGTATTCGTTTGATTGAGCCATTCGCAAAGTTTAAGAACTTTGGGACAGAATTGGAAGGTAGCAACTTTTATTTAAAATCAGATTTTAGTGTATTGTTCCGCTCCTTTGGCGTTTCTTTCCAATATCAATTTGGCTCCATGAATTTTCAGGCTAGAGAGCGTAGAAGTACAATCAGAAATAATGATCAGAAAGCTGGAGATAATCCACAACAGCAAGGAGGCGGCGTTCAGTAATGTTCTCCTTTTTCTAAAATTTATGTAGTGCTACATAAAATAAAATAGCTCAATTTGTCGCTCAAATTGAGCTATTTTACTGATATTAAATTAACTTTGATTATCAAAATATTTATTTAGCCATTCCTTACACTTTATTTTGCCCATTTAATTTCTCAAAGTAGAATTATCGTATTTTTATTTAATTTCCAACAATTATTCACTAAAATGTCTTTATGAAATTATTGACTATTATTTTTCTATTCGTAGCCCCTACTTTTTTATTTGCGCAAAATGCTATCATTCAAGGTACTGTAAAGGACATCAATACGAATGAACCATTAATTGGTGCTAATGTCTTTGCTGGCGAAACAGGAACAGTAACGGATGAAAATGGAGCTTACATCCTCTACTTGAGTCCAGGAAAGTATAAACTAGAAGTAAGTTATGTCAGCTATACTAAGATAATAGCTTCGATTGAAGTGAAAGAGAATGATAATTTGACCAAGAATTTTTCTTTGGAGGTAGAAGAAATTCTCTTACAAACGACCACAGTAACAAGTGGGCGTTATGAAAAACCACTTGGTGAAGTCACTGTTTCTTTGGAAGTGTTAAAACCTACCTTGCTCGAAAGCAACAATACCGTTAATATTTCGTCTATACTTGAAAAAGTACCCGGTGTTAGTGTAGTTGATGGTCAAGCCAATATTCGTGGCGGCTCTGGTTATTCCTATGGCGCAGGTAGTCGCGTCCTCTTATTGCTGGATGATATTCCTATCCTCACTGCTGATGCTGGTTTCCCAAATTGGCAAGACATTCCAGTAGAAAACATTGCCCAAATTGAAGTCGTTAAAGGGGCTGCCTCTGCGCTATATGGCTCCTCTGCACTCAATGGGGTTATCAATGTACGTACTGCCTTTGCAAAAGCAGAACCCGAAACAAAAGTGGCGGCTTTCTATACTGCTTTTTCCAAACCTCAAAATCGCGAACTCGCTTGGTGGGATGCAGCTCCTTACCAAATAGGAACAAGCGTGAACCATAGAAGAAAAATAGATAAGTTAGACTTAGTGGTAGGAGGGTTACTCTCCTCTAATTCTGGATTTATTCAAGACGAAACACCTGGTGTAAAACGACAAGGCAACTTTAGAGATTTTGGTCGCTTCAACGCCAATTTGCGTTATCGCTTGAATGATCGCCTGAGTTTTGGCGTGAATACCATTATCAATCAAGGTAATTCTAAAGACTTCTTCTTTTGGAAAGATATTGACCATCTTTACGTTGGCGATACAGCTACCATCTCTAAAGGCATCCAAAGTAGATTTAATATTGACCCATTTTTAACTTACTTTGATAAGTCTGGCAATCGGCATAAACTTTTGGGTAGATTGTATAACACAGACAATGAATTTAATAACAATCAATCTACTGGCTCAAGACTCTACTATGGAGAGTATCAGTACCAGCGTAATTTTGAACCCATTAAACTAATGACTACGGCAGGTATAGTGGGTATGCGCGCTAGTAGTAGCGCAGCACTGTATGGCAACAACGAGTACCGCTCTAGCAACATAGCAGCTTACCTTCAATTAGATCGCAAATTTTTTGAACGCTTGAACATCTCTTCTGGTTTCCGATGGGAACGCAATACTATTTTTAACAGCGCATTTCTCAATGATTTTACTGCTCAAGAAGTAGCTGAACAATCTGTTGAAGAGGCAAAACCTGTTTTTAGAGTAGGCGCAAACTATCAAGCGGCAGCATTTACCTACCTACGTGCTTCTTATGGTCAAGGTTATCGCTTTCCTACTATTGCCGAAAAATTTATCTCGACGGTTATCACTGGTGGTATTCAGGCTGTGCCTAATCCAGATTTGCGCTCCGAAACGGGTTGGTCTTCTGAAATAGGCATTAAACAAGGATTTCGCATTTCTGGCTTTGAGGGGTTCATAGACATTTCGGCGTTTTGGTCGGAATATCAAGATATGATGGAATTCAACTTAGCGTTTAATCCACGTAACTTCCGCTTGGGCTTTCAATCGAAAAATATAGGAAATACTATCATCAAAGGCATTGACTTTACTATTGCAGGTAGAGGGGCTTTATTTGGACTACCCACGACCCTACTAGCAGGCTATGTTTATATAGACCCTCGATTTAAAGAATTTGATGTTAGTGGCAAAACATTGACCATCAACCGACTAGAGAGTGCTACTTTAGCACAACTCAATGCTTGGAGTTCTTCTGTGGATTATAATATTTTGAAATATCGCTTTCAGCATTCTGTAACTTTTGACATGGAGTCAAAAATCAAAAATTTATCCATTGGTCTAGCCGCCAACTTCAACAGCCATATGGAAGCTATTGATGCTTTAATCGAATTTGATGATCGTATTGTGCCAGATGCTAAGGAATTTAGAGATACACACAATAATGGTTTTTTCGTATTAGGAGCAAGAATTGGGTACAATTTCACCCCCAAAATCAAATTATCTATGGTCGGTAACAACTTAACCAATACAGAATATGCGGTTCGAGTGGGGGTAATGAATGCACCAAGAAATGTTGCGCTTCGTTTGGACATGAGTTTTTAGGCAATAGCATTGCCTACTACATCAACAGTGGGCAATGCTATCCCATTCGCTTGCATTACGCTTGCCAAGCCGCTATCCCCCCTTTTAGTTGGTATAAATTATTAAATCCGAATTCCTGTTCCAGCAGTTGAATAGCCTGTTGACTTCTACCGCCAGTTTTACAATGGATAATCACTTTTTTATTTCGTTCAATTCGATACACCTCACGACGCAGCTTACCTAAAGGAATTAATGTACCGTTTAAGTTAAATGCTTCATATTCCGCTACTTCGCGTACATCAATAAGTTGAAAATCCTCATGGCGTGCTATCATAAGTTTGAGTTCTTGTGCTGTAATTTCTTTTATCGTCATGCAATAATCAAGCATCTCAGGCAGATGTTCAATAATAATATCCAACCTTTTTTTGATGCGTAATTTTCTCGTCGTAAAAGATAACGCATCAAATAAGAAGAGTTGATTAACAAGAGGTACCCCAATTTGAGCGACTATTTTTAGGACTTCGTTAGCTTGCAAACTACCGATAATGCCTGGTAATACGCCTAAGACTCCACCATCTGCGCAGTTAGGTACAGCGTCTGGTGCGGGCGGCTCAGGGAATAAATCCCTATAATTCACACTTCTCCCACCATTAGTATCTGGATAATTAAATACAGCGACCTGCCCTTCAAATTGTGAAATAGAGCCATAAACCAATATTTTATGTGCCAATACGCAAGCATCGTTAATCAAATATCGAGTAGCGAAATTATCTGTACCATCTACCACAATGTCATAATCAGCAATCATATCCATGACATTGTTAGTTACTAATCTTTTTTGATAAGTAATTATCTGAATATCAGGATTTAATACAACTATTTTTTCCTTTGCTACCACTACTTTAGGTCGCCCTACATCAACAGTGCTATACAACACTTGACGTTGTAAGTTACTTTCATCTACTAAATCGTCATCTACTACACCAATACAGCCCACGCCAGCCGCTGCCAAGTAAAGCAAAACAGGACATCCCAATCCACCAGCCCCTATTACCAGGACTTTAGCTTGTTTAAGTTTTGCTTGACCGGCCATACCAATTTGTGGTAAATTAAAATGCCTAGCATAACGCTGTAACTCTTGTGGACTAAAAATATTCATCTTTTTTATCATTTTTCTAACAACTTCCCTACTGCACGAATAGTTGCCTTAGACAAAAGTTAGCATAAACCGATAATTTTTACGCTTCTTCCAAGAGTTTTGTATTTTCAGCCATCAAATAAAAACAAAAAATACTTGATCATCTTATGGAATATAGAAAACTTGGAAATACCGACCTGAAAGTAAGTGTCATTTGCTTAGGTACAATGACCTTTGGAGAACAAAACACGGAAGCAGAGGCGCACGAGCAAATGAACTATGCTCTTGAACAAGGCATTAATTTTATAGATACCGCCGAACTTTATTCCGTCCCCTCAAGAGAATATAACAATGGCTTGACAGAAAAATATATAGGTACTTGGCTAAAAAATCGGACTGACCGTGATAAAATTATTGTTGCCACCAAAGTGACTGGACCTGCTCAGTCAAAAGGTGCTTTGAGCTACATCAGGGAATCACTCAATTTTTCTAGGACTCAAATTAGAGCCGCCATTGAAGGAAGTTTGAAAAGATTACAAACGGACTATGTGGACTTGTATCAGTTGCATTGGCCCGAGCGCAAGACTAATTTCTTTGGCAGATTAGGCTATGCCCACAGAAATGACGACCCCTGGGAAGATAATTTTTTGGATATTCTCGAAACCATGCAAATACTGATAAATGAGGGAAAAATTAGATATTTCGGCATATCGAATGAAACACCTTGGGGGATTACACATTTTCTACATCTTGCCGAAAAACATAATTTACCGCCATGCGTAAGCATTCAAAATCCATATAGTTTATTGAATCGAACCTACGAAGTGGGTTTAGCAGAAATATCTATTCGTGAAAAATGTGGCTTATTAGCCTATTCACCTCTAGCCTTTGGTTTGCTGTCAGGGAAATACCACCGCAATGCAGCTACTACTGAACATCGCTTGAACAAATACAAAGAAATGTCGCGTTACAACAGCGATTTAAGTCATCAAGCAACGGCACAATACTTGACTATTGCTCAAGAGCATGGTTTGAGTTTAACACAAATGGCACTAGCGTTCATCAACAGCCGTCCTTTTTTGACCAGTAATATCATTGGCGCAACAACAATGGAACAACTAAAAGAAAACATAGCTAGTATCAATGTTCAGCTATCTTCAGAAGTGCTAAAAGCTATTGAACAGGTGCATCAAATGATTCCAAACCCAGCACCGTAAATGCTGACGTAAAGAACGAAGCTATTAAAAACAAAAAAACCCAGTCAAATTTAAATTTGACTGGGTTTTTACGCTTATTCATTGAAAGAAAGTGCTATTCCTCTTTATCCTGTTCTTCTTTATCTTCTTCTTTTGACCGATTGTCCACCAATTCTTGCAACTGCGAGAAAACATCCAAATCGCCTATGGTTGATTTTTCTACTTTGGCTTGCTGTTTTTTCACGTCTTCTGTAATTTTCTCACGTTCTTCTTTCTTTTCCTGACGGACTTTTTCCTTAGCTTCTTTTTCTATATCTTCCGCATAGCGAAGGTGAGATACCAAAATGCGTTTATCATCGCGATTAAATTCCAGTATTTTTACTTTAATCACCTCATCTAGTTCTGCTTCCGTACCATCTTCTTTTTTGATATGCTTGATAGGAGCAAATGCTTCCAATCCATAAGGTAATTGAACCATCGCACCTCTATCGTCTTTACGAATGATGGTAGCATCGTGGTAAGAACCCTCTGGGAACACTTCAGCAAAAGTATTCCAAGGATTTTCCTCTACTTGCTTATGTCCGAGTGTAAGTTTTCGATTATTCAGATCAATCTCTATAATCATACACTCAATTTCATCACCTACTTTAACAAATTCGGATGGATGATTATATCGTTTTGTCCATGAAAGGTCAGAAATGTGAATCATACCACCGATACCTTCTTGCAACTCCACAAATACACCATAAGGTGTCAAGTTCATTACTTTCCCTGTATGTCGGCTATTTTCTGGATAAGTTTCTGCGATTTCACTCCATGGGTCTTTAGAAAGTTGCTTCAAGCTAAGCGACATTTTACGCTCTTCTCTATCAATGGTCACAATTTTTGCTTCAAATTCTTGGCTTAATTTAAAGAACTCTCTAGCATTAACCGGCTGATTACTCCAAGTCACCTCTGAGACGTGAATCAAACCTTCTACACCTGGTAAGATTTCAAGGAAAGCTCCGTAGTCTTCAATATTTACAATCTTACCTTTTACTGTTGACCCCTCTTGTAGCGTAGCATCTAGCACATCCCAAGGATGAGGATGTAATTGCTTCATACCCAATGAGATACGTTTTTTATTTTCATCAAAGTCCAAAACAACGACATTAATTTTGTCATTGATTTTGAGTACCTCTTTTGGATCGCTAATGCGTCCCCAAGAAATGTCTGTGATATACAATAGACCATCTACACCACCTAAATCTAGGAAAGCACCAAAATCTGTGATGTTTTTCACAAGACCTTCTAATACTTGACCGCGTTCCAAACCAGAAATAATGTGTTCACGCTGCTCCGCTAAATCACTTTCTATAAGTGCTTTGTGAGAAACAACAGCATTTTTAATGGTTTCATTAATTTTAACTACTTTAAATTCCATCTGCTTACCAACATAGGAATCGTAATCTAGGATAGGCTTAATATCAATTTGAGAGCCAGGTAAGAACGTCTCTAATCCACCAGCATCTACAATCAAGCCACCTTTGGTTTTGCTTACAACAATCCCTTTTATGACTGTTCCGTTCTCATAAGAATCTTTAATTCTTTCCCAAGCTCTTGTGATTTTTGCTTTTCTTCTAGAGAGCACTAATTGCCCTCTTTCGTCCTCTTGCAACTCTACATAGGCTTCGACAACATCACCGACTTTCAGGTCTGGCATATCTCGAAATTCACTCAAAGCTAGTAAGCCATCTGATTTGAAGCCAAAATCAATCAATACATCGCCATTGTTAATTGCTGTTACTTTTCCTGCCACAATTTCGTTTTCTCGTACGGCAGTCATAGTATTATCATAATCGCTATTGTATTGCTCTCTTTGCTCTTTTGTGTAAGAAGCCCCTCCTTTATTACTTAACGACCAGTCGAAATCATCGTGAGCGGACTCTCCTGCAACTGGTTCATCTATTAACAAATCAAGGTCTTCCTCTTCTTCTGCTCCATCATCCTCTGTTTCCTCCGTTATTTCTTCGAGGGTGTCATCTAATTGTATTTCCTCGATTTCATTTTCCAATATCTCCTCTGTCTCTTTAAGGAGTTCATCTTCTTCTAAATTGTCGTCGTTTTTATTAGGCATTGAAAGAATGCTTTTGTTTTAGTTAATGAAAAAAA
>DAITMC010000089.1:4453-13085 GCA_036835365.1 Saprospiraceae bacterium | reverse complement strand
AAGGGGAAAGGTTACCGAGGATACGGGTTGTTTTAGAAATATCTTCAAAAATTTCATAATAGCGCAATGGATTGATAAAATCACCTTCAATTGGGTTTAAGCTGCCGTCGCTCAAGCGAGCAGGGTATGTTGGGTTGATAGAAATAGCTGTTCCTAGCAAACCTCCTAAATCAGGGCGAAGGTTGTTTGTTTGTGTTGCATTTAAACCTGCTTCTACTTTTAATCTGCCCTCCCAAAAACTTTGGGTAGCATTCAAACGACCAGAGTAAACATCTAACTCACTGGTATTCAAGATACCTTGTTGCTCTGTTAATCCAAAAGAAGCGTAGTATGTCAATTTATCAGTACCGCCAGCAATAGAAAGGTTATGTCTTTGCGTGATGCCTGTACGTGCAATTTCTTGCTGCCAGTCAGTATCTGCGCCAAAATCTTCTGGTGTTCCGCCTACTGCTGCAACCTGCTTTAAATATTCCTGTGCATCGAAAAGGTCGAGTTTGCGTGCCAAGTTGGATACGCCCAAATTACCAGAATAATTTAAGGTCGCTTGACCTGATTTTCCTCTTTTGGTTGTGATTAGAATAACGCCATTTGCACCGCGTGCGCCATAAATCGCTGTCGCAGAAGCATCTTTCAACACATCAATAGACTCAATATCTTGAGGGTTCAAGAAATTTAAAGGGTTGGTGCTTCCACCTGTTCCAGAGTTATCCAACGCCAAGCCGTCAATAACAAACAATGGCGTACTTCCTGTACGTACACCGCCCGGTCCACGCACAGTAATTCTTTGCGCTGCACCCGGCTCACCATTAGCAGCTACCACATTTACCCCTGCTACTTTACCTTGTAGCAACTGCTCGGGAGAGTTAAAAATACCTTTGTTTAAATCATCGGCTTTCAATGATTTTACTGAACCTGTCAAATTGCGCTCAGTCGTACTACCATAACCTACCACGACTACTTGTGAGAGTATCAAGTTGTCAGGTTGTAGCATAGCGTCTATTACATTTCTACCTTGTATTGCAATCTCTTGATTGGTATAACCAACAAAAGAAAAGAGAAGTATAGCGTTTTCATTGCCTGTTGAAATGCTGTAAGTACCATCTACATCAGTAACAGTACCTTCCGTTGTACCTTTTACCCCTATTGTCGCCCCAACGAGTGGTTCGTTGTTGGCAGCGTCTAATACGCGACCTTGTACTGTGATAGTTTGCGCATTTCCTAGTAATGCTATGCTCAAAAAAGCCAAGCAGCATAGCCATTTACCGACCGATAAAGTGAAAGTTTGCATCAGTGTTCGTTTAGTTAATAATTAATCAATAGGGCAAAAATACGTTAAGACACAGGATAACAAAACCTTCCACAATAACTTAATATAGGCTTAATTAAGGTACGCATTTCTTCATGTTTATGTAAAACAAGAGTTAATAGCTTGTGAACTAATTTTCTATTTATTTGCTGTTATAAACATGAGTATCGGTTACTAGAATACAGAAAATAAGACAAACACTCCAACAATTATCAAGACGATAATAGCCACAATAATTACAAGATTGTTGCTTGCCTTATGTGATTCTTTAAACTGTTCTATATATTCTCTCCATGTTAAATGAGCAATGGCACGCTCTAAACCCATAACAAAATATTTTTTTCCGCCTCTTTTGTAGTAATTCCCATGTTTCGTTAAAATAAAAAAATAATCATCTAAAAAAGCTAAATCATATAGCTCTGTACCAGCCGAACTATCCAAAATGAGTTGATTATTTTGATTGAGTTGTTTCCAACTACCTCGCTTCACATTTCCATTTGTGATGCGCATGTACTCCCCCCCAGGATTGAATATATGAAGAATGACATCTCCCATACCATCTTTATCATTAACTTCTAGCCAGTTTCTACTCAAGAAAAACTGCTCTTCCCTCAAATCTTCACTCCATGGTCGCATTTCAGGCAGGAGCAAATCCAAGTAATCGTCTAGCGTTTCTCGATAAGGCAAAGCGTCATCCTCTCTTAATCCTTTACTAAGGGAATCAAATATTTTAGGAATAAATTGCATATTTCAATAAATTATTCACAAAAGTACAAGCTAATCAAATTCATTGACAAAAAATTATACAACAACTATTAACTTTGCAGCTAGATAAATGGATTAAATCAGTAAGGGTATCAAAAAAACAGCAGGTTACGTTTTTTCACTCAACACACTCGTTTACATGATAAAATGGCTAAAAATCCAGAATTACGCCATCATTGAAGAATTAGAAGTTCAGTTTTCCAATGGATTAACCATTATTACAGGCGAAACAGGAGCGGGTAAATCTATTCTACTAGGCGCATTGGGTTTACTTATGGGCAATCGTATGGATACTAAGTCATTATATGACCTTACGCAAAAATGTGTGATAGAAGGATGTTTTGATATCTCAAAATATAATTTGGAAGCCTTTTTTAGCGAAAATGACATTGACTACGAAGCAGAATTGATTATTCGCAGAGAATTAACTCCCTCTGGCAAATCAAGGGCATTTGCTAACGACACGCCTGTCAATCTAAAAGTCCTTCAAGAGTTGAGCAGTTCGCTGCTTGATTTACATCAACAATTCGACACCCTAGACACACATTCTTCTGATTTTCAATTGCATATGCTAGATGCCTTAGCAGGCAATAAAGACTTATTAATCAACTATCAAGGGCTTTACAAAAGTTATACGCGCAATAAACGCCAATTAGAAACACTCATCGAACAGCACCAAAAAGCGCAGCAAGAAGAGAATTTCCTCAATTATCAACTCAAAGAATTTGAAGATGCTGCTTTGGTGAAGGGCGAGCAAGAAAGTAACGAAGAAGAACTCAATAAACTCTCCAACGCGGAAGACATTAAACGAACCTTGGGCGGTGCTTTTCAGCAATTATCGGAAAGTGAACACGCCGTGATTAGCCAATTGGAGCACCTTACTAGTGCTTTGAGTTCGGTCAGTAACTTTGATATCAATTTGCGTAAGTTGAAAGAACGTTTTGATGGCATTATTTACGAATTGCAAGATGTAGCTAGAGAATTTGAAATCGTAGCAGAAGAAACCGAATACAATGAAGAACGCATCCAAGAGTTGCAAGATCGGCTTGATTTAATTTATCGCCTTCAAAAAAAGCATGGCGTACTCACTTTGGATCAGCTCCTAGAGGTCTATCATCAACTCACGGAGAAACAGCATTCGTTTGCTGATCTTTCTCAACAGATAGAAGATTTAAAGCAACGCATTGATGAGGAGGAAAAAGCACTTTACCAAATTGCACACCAGCTATCTGAACGCCGAAGATCAATTGCACCAAAATTTCAAGAAAATGTCGTATCCATGCTTAGACAACTAGCGATGGAACACGCCCAAATGCAAATTGATTTTACTGTATCTAGGGCATTATTAGCTTCTGGTATTGACCAAGTCAATTATCTTTTTGCTGCTAATAAAGGTAGCCGTTTGCAAGCCATTCGAGAAGTAGCCTCTGGTGGTGAGCAATCGCGATTGGCTTTGGCAACAAAGTCGTTGGTAGCTAGTGCTATTCCTTTACCAACTTTGGTTTTCGATGAGATTGATACGGGTATTTCTGGTCATGTGGCACTAAAAATGGGCGAAATTTTAAGAAACTTATCCAACGAGCACCAAGTAGTTTCCATCACGCATTCGCCGCAAGTAGCCTCGCAGGCAGACACACATTATTATGTGTACAAGCGCGTGAAAGCGGATCGAACAGTAACGGAGGTCAAGCAACTCAAAGTAGAAGAGCGCATTCATGTGATTGCGATGATGTTGAGCAGCGATCCGCCTTCCGCTTCTGCTTTGCAAAATGCACGAGAATTACTGGGGGTGAGTTAGGAAGTGAAAACTGTTGAAACGGTTTAAAAATTAGAACACATCAACTCACAGGCAATCAGGACGAACAACAGCATATCGGTACAAGCGAAATTGTAGTGCTTTTTTTAACCATTTTGTACCTATTTGAAGTGTGGTTCTTTGTATCAAGTGCAATGGTTAGAACTCGTGCCTGACACAAAACCGCAAAATATTAGCTCGAAGAAATATACAAACAAAAATTAACAACCAAGTAAATATGGCAAACAATTTATTAGTAGGAAAAAGAGGCGTTATTTCAGGGGCGTTGGATGAGCAATCCATTGCATGGAAAATAGCAGTGCGCTGTGTGGAAGAGGGCGCAACCATTACGCTGACGAATGCCCCAGTGGCAATGCGCTTTGGCGAAATACAAAAACTAGCCGAAAAATGTAAAGCAGAAATCATTCCAGCCGATGCCACAAGTATGGAAGATTTAGAACAATTGTTTAGCAAATCACAAGAAATATTAGGTGGAAAATTAGACTTTGTGCTACATTCTATTGGAATGTCTTTGAATGTGCGCAAGAAAAAGGAATATACCCAACTCAATCACGAATGGATGTTGAAAACATTTGATATTTCCGCCATTTCTTTTCATAAAATGATGCAAGTGCTTTACAACACAGATGCTATGAACGACTATGGCTCTATCTTAGGGTTAAGCTATATCGCAGCACAACGAACATTTCCTGACTATAGCGAAATGGCTGAATCAAAAGCGTTATTAGAATCTTTTGCTAGAAGTTTTGGCTATCATTTTGGCATGAAAAATAAAGTGCGCGTCAACACAGTTTCCCAATCGCCGACCATGACTACGGCTGGAAAAGGCGTAAAAGGATTCACTGAATTTTTTGACTACGCCAATAAAATGTCGCCCATGGGCAACGCTTCGGCAGAAGCCTGCGCCGATTATTGTGTTACTATGTTCTCAGACCTGACGCGCATGGTAACGATGCAAAATCTTTACCACGATGGTGGATTTTCTAGTATGGGCATGAGCCCTGCCATTATCGGTTTATAAAAAGTTAAGGAAAGTCTAAAGGAGGAAAAAGGAACATAGTTTCCATTTTTTCTCCTTATCCTTGATGAGCAAACTGTTATCGTCCATGCCTTATCAAACAATTAGCATATCGAAGTACACTGATGTCATAGCAAGAGTTGGAATTACGTTGATGATAATGACTTTCGCTAATTTACTTTACGCTCAGTTCCCATCCTCTAGAGACGATGACTTCAATCAAGGAGTGCGCCGACCTGGAGAAATTAGATTTGACCGAGATACAAGTCAGCAACAAGTAGAAGAAGTGCAAGATACTTTTGGTGTGTTCTACTTTTTCATTGACAATCCTGACCAAATTTTTCCTTGGCAAGATACGACACTACTCGAACTACATCAATACGACCCTACTAAAAAAGGGCAATCAACGTATAGTACATTGGGTAATTTCGGTTCAGCACACCAATTCTTAACTTATCAACCTAGCACTAGACAAGGATTTGACGTAGGCTATCATCAATACGATGCTTACTATGTTCAGCCTGAACAATTACAATTCAATTTAATTGCCTTTCCTTTTAGCCAAGTCGCCTACTCCAGAGGCGCTACCCAATCTGATGGTTTTTTCAAAGGGAAGTTTAGCCGCAATTTTTCGGATGGCTTTCGATATACCATTCAAGCACAAACCATTCGACAGCTAGGGGTAGCAAGGCAATATCCACGCCAAAGGTTAGAGCAGGCAGCCGTAGGTACAGGGCTTTGGTGGGATGCACCTAGCGGAAATTATGATGGATTTCTTTACTTTACCTCCAATAGCACACAAGCCGAAGAAAATGGTGGTGTCATCACGCCGCCTGTGGTAAGTGATGGAGCAATCGGAGGCGTTAGCCCTCAAACTGCTACGGTCTTTTTGCCCGATAGAGCTGGTACACGTCATGCACATAAGACCGTTGGCTATCTACAACAGTTTAAATTATTTCAAAACGATTCCATTCCAAAGGAGAGTGAAAGAAGTTTTACTGCCACGCACAAAGTAGAATTACAATTCAATAGCTATAAGTTCTCTGACAACTTTGATGTAAGCACTGAAGATGCTCGTCGAGCTTATTACGGTGATTTGTTTACTGATTCGAGAGGGCTAAGAGTATTCATAAGGCATAATATGCTCCAAAATACATTTCAATTGAGTACCTTCAGAAAGGCAACACAACAAAAGGACGAAATTGCTACTGAAAAAGATAGAATTCAAGTGGGACTAACCCATAAAACCCACTTTATAGCGCAAGATGGTTTAGACACAGTGCTAAACAATCTATTGCTTACAGGTAGAATTGATTTTCGTTTAAAGAATCGAATACAACTCAACACCTATGGGCATTTGGATTTTCTGGACAATAGAGGTGATTTTCGTTTGAGAGGCGATCTGCTCGTTGACGTAGGAAAAATTGGGCAGCTTTCTGCCACATTCATCAATCAAGCCTATCAACCATCATTGGTGCAAGATCAATTCTATGTTGCTCAAAGGAGTGTTTGGAATAATAGCTTCAGAAAGACATTCGAAACTAGCTTGCAAGGCAACCTGTCATTACCATCTCTCAAGTTAACCATCTCAGGGGCTAATCATTTGATTAGCAATTATATATACTTCGACACAGATGCAAAACCAAAACAGTTAGACGATTTACTTAATGTAGTTCAGCTTAGTATTCAGCATCAATTAAAAGTTGGAATTATACATTTTCATAATATTTTAACTTCTCAGGCAACAAATCAAGCTGTTTTCCGTACACCAAATTGGTTCACGAAACACTCTTTATTCGTAGAGAGTGCATTGTTCAAAAAAGTGCTTGAATTTCAAATAGGGATAGATTTAAGGATGAATCAAAATTACTTGGCTAATTATTATCAGCCACTCATCGGTCAGTTTCAGTTGCAAGAAAATCAAGAAATTGCATTTTATCCAATGCTTGATGCCTTTCTCAATTTAAAAGTGAATGACCTTCGTTTCTTCCTGAGAACAGAGAGTTTAGTCAATATTATTCAACCAGAAAAATTATATTATGAAGTGGCTCAATATCCCTATCCTTTGTATTACTTGCGTTTTGGCTTGGACTGGCGTTTTGTTAACTAATATATATGTGTTAAAAAATATGTGATATTGATTTTTTTTACGATATTTGACTAAAGTTAAGTTTGACTATGATAATGAAGCACAACTAGCAATTATCTACCCAAAATAAAGTAACACACACCACTGGAATACACTATCCACCCTTCAAATTTTTAAATAAACCTTGCCTTTGACTTCAAGTTAAAGGCATAGGATGCCTCTACCCAACTAGTTGGCTCAATATTTACGTCTTAACTGTGGGCAGTACTATTTTTTTACTAAAGTGGTATCGCTTACCTAAGGTTAGATTCTTTTATTCCTTATTGTTTAATAAAATAGTTTTTTTATCTATGAGAGTAGTACTACTATTGACCATGCTTTGCTTTCTAGGGTTTACGATACCCGAAGAGCCAAGCCATCGCTTATCCGTACCTCAATTGGAGGAACAAGTAAGCGAAAACGATCCACCTAACTTAATCTGCCGAAGCAGAGGTAATCTATCCGTGAACGGAAACGTCATTACCATTACCGATTTACAAGTTAGGAATGTAGGATTTTCTACCAGTAGCGTTAGCTATGTGGGATACTATCTATCGCTCGACCAAAATTTCACAACGAGCGATATTTACTTAGGACAAGATTATGTAAAAGGGTTAGCACCAAGTGAAATCAGTGTAGAAGATTTTATGATTGACATTAGCACCATGAGCATTCCCAATGGCGAATACTTCGTGGGTATTATTGTAGATCATTTGAACAACGTTCAGGAAACAAATGAGCTAGACAACACTTGCTTTTGGGAAACACCAAAGGTAGTTGTAGGTGGAAAACCTGATTTGACCTGTGCCGAGGTAGGCGAAATTGAGTGCGAAGGCAATCGCATACATATTACCTGGGCAAATGTAAAAAACATTGGCAACGCGCCTGCCGGAGCTAGCAAAAGTGGTTTTTATCTTTCTTCCAATAATATCCTTTCCACAGATGATATTTTTATTGGAGAACTCGGTGTATCTCCACTATTACCTGGCGAAAAGGAAATGATGCCCGCACTAAATGTTGATTTAGACACTGTAAATATTCCCAATGGCGAATATTTTATCGGATTTATTGTAGATTACAAAAATCAAGTAGCAGAATCGAACGAAAATAATAACAAGGAATGCCTTTTTGAGAAAAAAATTAAAGTTAATAAATTACCAGCAGGTAAACCTAACTTAGCTTGCAAAGATAGAGGAGAGCTTAAATTTAATGCATCGACTTTAACAGTATCTATTACTGGTACAAGAATACAGAACTTTGGCAATGTACCTGCTGATGCTAACAAGGTTGCCTATGTGCTTTCTAAAGATTTGACTTTCAATACAGAAGATGTAATTATTGCAGTTAGAGACTTGGGCGCATTAGCACCTGATACAGAGCAAACGCTAAGCCCAGTAGAAGTAAATTTGACAAACTTGAATTTGCCTAGTGGCACATATTATGTAGGAGTATTAATTGATTACACTAATCTAGTAGAAGAATCCAACGAAAACGATAATAATACTTGCTTCTGGGAAGATCCTAAAATTGTTATCCCAAATGGCAAACCAAATTTGACCTGCAAGGATAAAGGAGAAGTGATTGTTCAAAACAACACAT
>DAITMC010000089.1:0-4353 GCA_036835365.1 Saprospiraceae bacterium | reverse complement strand
TTGGGATGAGCCTCGCGTATTCATTCCGCAAGCAGGAAAACCAAATTTGACCTGCAAGGATAAAGGAGAAGTGATTGTTCAAAACAACACATTAGATGTTTACCTTGGCTGGACAACAGTCATCAATAACGGTAACGCTAGAGCAGGCAGAAGCCAAATTGGTTTTTATCTTTCTACGGACCAAACATTTACGACAGGCGATATCCTTTTTGCTACTGCCGATATCCCTGAGCTAGCGCCAGGTGAATCCTTTATGATTCCTGATAATGGCATCCGAGTTAACTTAACCAGCTTAGGTCTAGCTCCTGGCACTTACTTCATTGGGGTCATCATTGATTACAGAAATCAAGTAGAGGAATCCAACGAAGCAGATAACGCCACTTGTTCTTGGGATGAGCCTCGCGTATTCATTCCGCAAGCAGGAAAACCAAATTTGACCTGCCGCGAACGTGGTAACTTAAATGTAAATGGTACAAACTTCACTATCAATAATTTACGAATTACCAATAATGGCAACGCTACCGCAGGTGCGAGCAAGATAGGTGTTTACTTATCTAGCGACCAAAATTTCACGACTGGTGATTTCTTAGTCGGCACAATTGATGTACCAGCATTGAATGCAGGTCAAGTATTTACAGGCAATTTTAGTGGTAACGCAAATAGCGTACCCGCAGGTGATTATTTTGTAGGTTTCATCGTGGATTATACTAATGTTGTGGCAGAATCCAACGAAAATGACAACAACACTTGTTCTTGGGAAAATCCTAAAGTACACATCCCTGCACCTAAACCGAATTTGACGTGCAGAGAAGTAGGGCGTTTGGAGGTCAGCGGTACGAATATCTCAATTAGCAACTTTAGAGTTACCAACAATGGTGGGTCAACTGCTAATGCGACCACAGTGGGCATTTATCTCTCTGGCGACCAAACCTTTACCACAGGCGATTTCTTAGTCGGTACAGTCAACTTACCTAAACTAGACCCAGGTCAGGTCTTTACTGGCTCTTTCAGTGTCAATGTCGCCAATTCAGGCGTACCAGCAGGGGATTATTTCGTGGGGCTTATCATTGACCCTCAAGATAAAGTCCATGAATCAAATGAACATGACAATACTTGCTTCTTCAATCATCCTAAAGTACACATCCCTGCACCTAAACCGAATTTGACGTGCAGAGAAGTAGGGCGTTTGGAGGTCAGCGGTACGAATATCTCAATTAGCAACTTTAGAGTTACCAACAATGGTGGGTCAACTGCTAATGCGACCACAGTGGGCATTTATCTCTCTGGCGACCAAACCTTTACCACAGGCGATTTCTTAGTCGGTACAGTCAACTTACCTAAACTAGACCCAGGTCAGGTCTTTACTGGCTCTTTCAGTGTCAATGTCGCCAATTCAGGCGTACCAGCAGGGGATTATTTCGTGGGGCTTATCATTGACCCTCAAGATAAAGTCCATGAATCAAATGAACATGACAATACTTGCTTCTTCAATCATCCTAAAGTACACATCCCTGCACCTAAACCGAATTTGACATGTGAGAATGGCGGTGAAATATCCGTTAATGGTACTAATGTGCATATCTCTTGGGTAAAAGTTATTAATAAGGGCGGTTCACGATCGAATGCAACTAAAGTTGGTTTCTATCTCTCTAGGGATCAAAACTTTACCACAAGTGATTTCTTGATAGGTACGGTTAATCTTGCGGCATTGAATCCAGGTGAAATCAAAATGTTGAATGAATTTAGCATCAATGTAAGTGGACTAGGTATTCCAGCAGGTGATTACTTCGTTGGTATTATCATTGATCCTTTCGATGATGTGCATGAATCGAATGAGCATGATAACAATACTTGCTTCTTTAGACATCCTAAGGTACATATTCCTGCACCTAAGCCAAATTTGACATGTAAAGATAGAGGAGAAATTAGTGCTTCTGGTTCTACCATTAGAATTTCTTGGGTGAAAGTGGCAAATATGGGGGGTTCAACTGCTGGTGCTAGCCGTGTAGGCTTCTACCTTTCTACAGATACGCACTTTACCACTAGCGATATTTACATTGGCGAAGTGGCAGTAGGCTCTATTGGTGCTGGTCAAGTAGTAACATTAAGTGATTTTACTAGAGATTTAAGTGGATTGCACCTACCAGCAGGCGATTACTTCATTGGCTTCCTTATTGATTATAAAGACCAAGTGCATGAGTCTGATGAACATGATAACAATACTTGTTTCTTCACTCATCCTAAAGTGCGTGTTCATCCATCTAAACCCAACTTAGCTTGTAAAAATCCAGGTGAATTGGTCGTCAATGGTACACAATTACACCACTCTTGGGGTATGGTCATTAACGATGGTCGCTCCAGAGCAGGTACGTTCCGAGTAGGTTACTTCCTATCAAAAGATAGAAATTTCCGTGTAGGCGAGGATATTTTCTTAGGTGAAGCAACAGTACATGGACTAGATGCGAATCAAGTAGTAACCCTTCCTAATGTCAACTTCAATCTAGCAGGATTGAGCATACCAGCGGGTACTTACTACTTCGGCTTCATCATTGATTACAAAGACAATGTGGATGAAACCAATGAGCACGACAACAATAACTGCTTCATTGAGCATCCACGTATTCACATTGAAGCAGGTAAACCAGATTTGACTTGTAAAGATAAAGGCGAATTTACTTACACAGGAAATAATATTCATATCTCTTGGGTGAAGGTAATGAACAATGGTGCAAGTAGCTCAAATGCGGCGCGCATTGGTTACTATCTTTCTACGGATACCAATATTGATCCTAGCCACGACTTCTTCATCGGTAGTCAACATATTCCTGCGTTAGGTGCTGGTCAAGTAGCTACCATTGCCGACTTTAGCAAAAATATATCCTCTTTGAATATTCCTTCGGGAAGCTACTTCTTAGGTTATTATGTAGATGATAAATTTGAAGTGCACGAATCGAATGAGCATAACAATGGTGATTGCGTTTGGACGCATCCTAAAATCAACATTAGTGCCGGCAAACCAAACCTAGCCATTCATACGACTGGACATTTCTCAGTCAGTGGTCATACTCTACAATTCAGTAATGTAAGGGTAGTTAACAATGGCGGTAGCAGCACAGGTGGTACAAGCAAATTAGGATTCTACTTATCTAGAGATGCTAATGTTGACCCAAATGAGGATATTTTAATTGGTACAGATAATATTCCTAACTTGAATCCAGGTCAAACAAGCAATAGTAGTAGAAACATCAACCTTGCTGGTTTGTCCATTCCTTCGGGTACTTACTATGTTGGTATTTTTGCGGACAATGAATTTAAGATTCATGAATCCAATGAACACGATAATAGCGCTGTTTATACCCAACGCATCAACTTCACTAGCAATACTGGCAAGCCTGATTTAGCTTGTGCGGGTGCAGGAACGTTGGATATACAGGGTAACAACAAAGTTAGTATTACAGGATTGAAAGTGACCAATGCGGGTACGAACGTAGCAGGGAATAGTCAAATTGGGGTCTATCTCTCTAGCGACCAGAATTTCACCACAGGCGATTTCTTCATTGGTGCGTTAAATGTCCCTTCTTTGAATCCAGGTCAAACAGCGACCCTGACGTTTAGCGGCACTTTACCTGAAGTACCAAATGGTACTTACTTTGTCGGTTTCATTTTGGACTACAATAATAGAATCAGTGAATCCAATGAGCATAACAACAATGAATGCTTCTTCACGCATCCTAAAGTTACTATCAACAAGAACACAGGCTACAACGTGGGCAACTCGCCAGCATGTGCTTGTGAAAATTCAACTAGAAGTAGCTTCTGCGATAATTTTGAAACCTATACAGCAAGTACGTTTATCAATAGAGCTCCTTGCTGGACAACATGGTCGGGAAGCAACCAAGAAATGGGTTACTTGATTGGCGATGGCAACAACAAATGTATGCGCATTGAAGGAAGAGGAGCAAGCAATCAGAATACTATTCTGAAACTAGGCAATCGCACTAACGGAAATTATCGTATTGATTTTGGCATGAGAATCCTTTCTTCAAGAAGAGGTTACTTCACCTTGATGCAAGGTACAGGTAATCAAGCGAGTCATTCATGCCAAGTTATTCTTTACAACAACGGTACGGGAACAGTAAAGCATGGTACTGGTGAAACGCATTTCTATTATCCGAATAACAATGCGGCAGGTTGGTTTAAAGTATCGTTAATGGTGGATGTGGATAGCGATAAAGCGTCATTGATGTTCAACGATTCCCATGCAGCTACTTGGAAATATAGCGAGAGAGTTGGTTCAAACGGCACCATGAAGCAATTAGCAGCCTTGAACTTCACGGCAATGGATCCTGGTTA
>DAITMC010000088.1:0-13094 GCA_036835365.1 Saprospiraceae bacterium | reverse complement strand
CAGGTACAGGATTGAGAGAATATGACAATATCTTTGTTACAACGCGTGCTGCTCAAGCCGATTATGAAGCTAGACGTGCTGCTTTGAACATGGAAGATTATGATGATGAATATTAATAGGTAACAAGGCGTTTATTCGTCGAATGCTTTAACTATTGAGTTTTTGATAAAACAGATTTTCGTAACCTGATTATCAAAATTCAATCGTAAAAATCATGCACCGAATAAACGCTTTATTCCTTCACCCTCCCAATAGCCTAGAAAGGAATTTCCCGATATGAGCAATCTTAGTTTTCAGTATCCTGCTTGGTATTTGCTGTTATGTTTAGGTTTAGGTTTGATTTATGCCTTAGTACTCTATCTAAGAGATAATAGATTTCAAGAACAATCCAAATGGTTAAATGCAATATTGGGAACTATTCGTGCATTGGTTGTCACTTTCCTTACAAGTTTATTGCTATCTCCCCTACTCAAGTCGATCGAAACAGAAATACAAAAACCCATTATCGTTTTAGCACAAGATGTTTCTGAATCAATACCGGTAGGGTTTAGTGAGGGACAAAAGGCAAACTATCAGCAAAACTTTGAGGCGCTCGCCCAACAACTAGAAAAAGATTACGAATTAGTCACTTTCTCCTTTGGCGAACGCATACGCAATGGAATTGACACTGCATTCAAGGATAAAGCCACCAATTTATCTGAAATGCTAGCTGCCGTCTATGACCGTTACGATAATCAAAACTTAGGTGCATTTATTCTTGCTAGCGATGGTATATTTAACAGAGGAAGCAATCCTATTTATACTCGCACTAAGATAAATGCTCCCATTTACACCATTGCGCTCGGCGACACTATTCCAAAGCGTGATTTGGTACTTAAAGGTGCTTTATATAATCAAATTGCTTATTTAGGCGACCGCTTTACCATTCAAATAGACGTAGCAGCTAAAAATTGCGTAGGTCAAAATACAAATCTCATTGTCTCTAAGATAGCGCCAACTGGTAATAAGGTACTTTCTACCCTACCTATTAGCATTAATCAAGATGATTTTTTTACTACCCGTGAAGTCATTCTAGAGGCAGATAAGCCTGGCGTGCAACGCTATCGCTTGACGCTAAGTTCGATTAACGGAGAGGCTTCGAGCGTAAACAATAGTAAAGATATTTTTATTGACGTTCTTGATTCAAGACAAAAAATATTAATTCTCGCCAACTCTCCTCATCCTGATATTACAGCATTTAAGCAGACACTAGACCTAAATAAGAACTACGAAGTAACTACTAATTATGCCAATGAATTTAAAGGTAATATCGCCGATTTTGATTTTATCTTATTGCATCAACTCCCCAGTGCCAACTCGCCGATTACAGAGGTGCGTCTAGGAATAGCTAAGCAAAAAATTCCTCACTTTTACATCGTAGGTACACAAACCAATCTTTCTCTATTCAATCAATATCAGCCATTACTAACTATTTCAGGGGATGGACGCAACACCGATGAGGTGCAACCCATTGTAGAGGGCAACTTCAGTCTTTTTACCTTAGAAGAAAGTATTTTGTCAGAAGTACGCAAATTTCCGCCAGTAGTAGCGCCGTTTAGTAACGACTATCGAGCAAATCCAAACGCTAGTGTACTATTGCGCCAACGCATTGGCAGGATAGATACCCCTCGACCACTATTGCTACTCGGCGAAGCAGAAGGCACAAAGATTGGTGTACTTGCCGCAGAAGGCCTCTGGAAATGGCGATTGTTTGATTATTTGCAGCACCAAAACCATGATGTATTTAATACGTTGGTAGGTAAAACCATTCAATATTTATCGTTGCGCACCGACAAACGACGCTTCCGCGTGAATCTAGCCAACAATATTTTTAATGAAAACGAAGCGGTTAAATTTGGTGCAGAGCTATACAATGAAAGCTATGAATTAGTGAACGCCCCCGATGCGAAGCTAACGATAAGCAGTAGCGAAGGCGAAAACTACGATTATTTATTCAATAAAACAGATAATGCTTACGCTTTAGATGCGGGGATATTGCCTGTGGGCAATTACACATTCAGAGGTACTACTAATTATAATGGACAAGAACTCACCTATGACGGGCAATTCAGTATTCAGCCCATCCAGCTAGAAGTGTACGCTACCACAGCGGATCATGGACTACTACGTATTTTGAGCGAAAATTCAGGTGGTGCGTTAGTTTACCCTGACCAACTCAATGATTTACCTCAACAAATTGCAGCTAAAGGCAATATCAAACCTATTTTGTACCAAACAACACAAACTAACCCTATCATAAATTTGAAGTGGATTTTCTTCTTGCTGATGGGTTTACTCACTTTAGAATGGTTTTTAAGACGCTATTTTGGGGCATATTAACCGCATATATTTTTTCTACTGCAATGACATTACATCTACCAAATTGTAATCCATGGGGTTAAGCTGGCGCAAGTTGATTTGAAGCGTCAGGCGTTTAAAAAAACTGTCTCTGCCACTGGTCGTATGGTTTTCCCTGATGGCTTCACTTTCTAAAACGGGCAAATAAATAGCAATGATATCTTTAAGTACAGGAAGCATAATGCCCGCACTGTAATAAAAATCAGCTTGGGTAGTTCCTCTTGAAACAGCGCCATCTGCAAATAACTCTATCGGAATAACGCCTGGAAGTGTAGAGCGCAATCCAAAGCCAAGCATCCATTTGGAGCTACTACCCACATTAGTTAGTGTCTTAAATTGAGCATCTTGCTCAAAAATTTGCTGGCTCAAAAAACCTTTCGAGGCAGAACGCCCCAACATGACTTGGTCAAATAAATAGTCTTTCTGAAAAAAAGCAGTTGTTGTGCCACTCAAGAAAAAATTTGGACGAATGCCCTGCTCCACGAGCGTTTGCGCATCATAATTAAAAAACGTCCCGCCGAAAGCATGCAAACGAAAGGCTTTATCTTTTTGAGCATAAGGTAGCGTCTGATTGAAATGGGCAAATAGTTTACTAAATCCTTTACCTTGCTGGAAAGTCGCTATCGCATAGGCAGGGCTAAGAATATCTTTTTTGCGCCATTCATACTGCAATTCATTAATGCCATAATTTTGCCGAAACCGAGTAAATTCAAGCGTTTCGATGTTTACTCCTCGACCAATATCTTGATGAATAGATACATGACGCAAGGAAATACGCTGTTCAATGGGGCGAGTAATACCTTTACCTCTCAATTTGAAAACCATTTGTGGTGCAAATTTTGAGAAATAATTCTCGAAACCATAACGCTCATCCGAGCCATAGCTGAAAGTACGCCCATTGAGTTGCACAGAGATATCATTAAAAATACCTGTTTTGGGATATAGATGATACCGCAAACTACCCAACCCTGCCAAACGATTTGAGCCAAAGGCATACATTGGGTTGAACATAAACTCGATATTTCGAGAGGGCAACGTTCTATTGTGACATGTTAATCCAAACATAAATTTATCATAATCATTCCACGCCATAGACGGTGCTAAATAGACTTTTCGTTGTTGCTCATTTTCTAAGCTAAACAAAAAGCCAATACCAATAGGGCTTCCACTATTTTTTGTGAATCGAATACGATTGTTAGTTCTATCCAAATCAATAGTAACCCGCTCTACATCAATGACAATCGCATCGTAGTCATCAGCGGGAAACTCAACAGTTTTTTCGCCTACAAAACCTTCATACCAAAGGGTTTGTACTGTTTCGCCATCCTTAATACCCGCAATAGGAAAAGGGGCATTAATATCGCCTTTGTTCTGGATAATGAGTTGATAATGATTGCCTTGCCTATCAGCAGCAGCTAATTTATAATCCAATTTCTTACTATCGAACAGTATATCGTCAAAGAACCAATCTAATTTTTTCCCGCTTTCTTGCTCAAAATGTCCCTTCAAATCCTCTGGATAAGGATGCTTAAATTTCCATGCTTCAAAATAGGATTGCATGATGCGGTCAAAAGTAATCGAACCCAAATATTGCTCTAAATGTCGGAACGCTATGACTGGTTTCAGATAAGCCATTACCCCATAATTAGCATAATTCATTTCCGCAGAAGGAGTATTGGGTGGCAAATCAAGGTTTTGTCGCGCCAAAGTGAGGTAAGAAAATTCCTCCATCGTCAGTTTACTATTTCCTATAAGAAAATTTGGCAAGAAATCGCTCAACATACCTCCAGTAGGGTAATATAAACTGGTATATTGATTTTCATAATAGGAATTCATGCCCTCGTCCATCCAAGGATGCTGACGTTCGTTAGAAGCCAAGATACCATAGAACCAATTATGCCCCACTTCGTGAGTGATGACAATATCCAAATATTTGGCGGAATATGCCAAATCAATAACGGTTATCATTGGATATTCCATGCCACCACCCGCACTCAAAGCGCTTTGTATTGCTGTTGCATGAGGATAGGGATAATTACCAACTTTTTCGGAATAAAACTTCACAGAGCGATTAACATACTCAATCGAATTGCGCCATAAGTTTTCTTCTTGATAAGTGTACATCACCCAAGTATCCACTTTTTGATTGTTGGATAGCTGCACCTCCCCTTTCTGGACCCGAAAACGCTTATCAGCGAACCAGGCAAAATCATGTACGTTTTCGGCAGTATAGCGTAGTGTCTTCAGCCGTTTACTCGATTCTGGGAAAGCATCATCTTTGGTAAAAAGTGATGTATCCCCTGCATGGTAGGCATTAGTTTGTGCCACTCTAGCCTCCAAGAACGAATGTTCACTTTGGGTTTGTAAAGTGCCTGTTGCCCCTACGACATAATTTTCGGGTAACGTGATGGACACATCAAACGAACCAAATTCAGCATAAAATTCGCCCATATCTAAATAAGGCATAGGATGCCAACCTTTTCGGTCATATACGGCGGGTTTAGGATACCATTGTGTGATTTGGTAGGATGTGCCTACATGCCCTAAGCGAGAAAAGGAAGCAGGAATCTTTAGTGTAAAAGGGGTAGTTATTTTAATACGTTCGCCTGAACGCAAGGGCTGTGGCAATTCTAATTTGGCAATATCCAAGTGTTCGCTATCCAATGACCAAGCGAGTGGTTTGCCGTTGGCTACAAAATCTAAGTTGGAGAATCCGCCCATTTCTGCTTCCGAAGCATAATGGAATTTAGTTTTGTTTTGGCTGAGTTGTTGCTTTGCAAAAGCAGTTGTTTTGCTACTATACGCATTTGCCCAAACATGGATGTATAAGAAAGGAAGTTCATCGGGCGAGTTGTTAATGTATTCCATCTCCATCATGCCAATGAGCAAGTGTAAACTGTCCTCTAGCTTGACGTTGATTTTGTAATTAACTTCCTGCTGGAAATAGTTTTTCTGAGCACAAAGCAAAGTACTCAAGGAAAGTAGCCAACATGACCAATAGAATCGCATACGGTCTTTTTTTCTCCAAAGGTAGGTAAGTTTTTGAAATGCAAACAGCTTGGGTTCAAATTGATGAGCAATAAAACAGGATTGAATTAAAAACGGATAGTTCCATTTTTACTAATGCAACTATCCGCTTATCTCGTTTCTTTAACGTTTGACCAGAGCGTGAGTTGCAATCATATCTTGCATAATTGCAATGGCTTCTCTCAAATGAACATCTTTTTTAGTCGTGTTGATAAACTCTTCGTTGCGCGCTTTCTTGCTTTCATCTGCCGTAGCAAAATCATCAACTTCTACGGTTAGGTTGCGCACTTTAGTCAAATATTCCTTTTTCATCAACTCTCGATAGTTTGCCACCTCAGCGTTACGCTTAATCTCTTGCGATTGGTACTCCTCCAAATTAAGAGATACTTCTGTTTGATCTTGTTGTTGTTTTATCCAGGTAGCATATTCCAAGATAGCTTGAAAAGTGCTATCGTTAGCTACTCTCGATTCACTGCGTTTTTTTAACTCTGGCTTATTTTTGATTTTATAAACTTCTTGGTTGAATGACACGGCATCAATTTCACTCCAGTCCATTGCATACTCGTAGTCGCGCTCACCTGTGGTTACATAATGTAAATAATCAGGAAGCACAATATCAGGAATAACTCCTTTCAATTGTACTGATTTACCAGCTACACCATAATATTTTTGCATGGTAAGTTTAATGTGTCCCAATGGCTTCAACTCTGTGCCACCACGCACTGTTCTGTCCAAATCAATGAAACGTTGTACCGTACCTTTACCATGTGTTTTTGTACTTCCTACGATAAGTGCACGATCGTAATCTTGCAAAGCAGCCGCTAGAATTTCTGAGGCAGAAGCACTAAAATTATTGACCATAATAATTAGCGGACCGCTGTATTGCACACGACCGTCTGTATCGCTCAACACTTCTGGTCTTCTATCTCTCGATTTTACTTGTACCACAGGCCCATTTTCAATGAATAGACCAGACATTTTACGCACTTCGTCCAAAGAACCGCCTCCGTTGTCTCTTAAATCAAGAATGATTCCTTTTACTTCTTCTTTCTTTAATTTTTCCAGTTCAATAGCAACATCATCAGCGCAGAAACGCCCCCCTTTATCTTCAAAATCGGCATAGAATCCAGGAAGATAGATGTAACCAATTTCAGTTTGCTCTTCTCCCTCAACAATTAAGGATTTGGCGAATTTCTCTTCTAGCACAATAATATCCCTCAAAATGGGTACTTCTAAAATAGAGCCATCTGCTTTTTTAACGGTAAGGCGTACCTTTGTTCCCTTTTTACCTCGAATAAGTTGGACAACATCGTCCACGCGCATTCCTTTAATATCCACGCCTTCGTCATTGTCGGCTTGAGTTACCTTCATAATCATATCCCCCTCTTCCAATTGCTTAGTCTTCCAAGCAGGACCTCCCACAACGATGCTTACTATTTTAGTATAGACATCATCTTCTTGTAATCGTGCGCCAATCCCTTCAAGTTTGCCCCCAAACTCAATATCGAATGATTGTTTTTGAACTGGTTCGTAATAGCTCGTATGTGGGTCGAACACGTTAGTAACTGCATTTAAGTAGGTGGTGGTTCTATCATGGCGCTCTAATTTTGCCATACGCTTGTACCAACCATCATAAAGTTCAAGCACTTTATTTCGTGCTTTTTCTTCAAGTTGTGCTTCTGTTTTGTGTTGTTCTTCAGGTAGTTTTTTTTGTTCTTCTATTAAATTTGATAGGCGCGTCATAACTTCATATTTCAAGTTTTTACGCCAAAATTCTTTTAATTCCTGATCGTTGGCAGCAAAGCCTTTTTGACTACCTTCTGTAATAACAACCTCAGATATGGTAAAATCAAACGGTTGTTGTAAAATTTCTTTATAAAAAGCCTGTGTCTTTTTTACTCCTTTTTCAAGATGCGCTACAGAAATGTCTAAGAAATCGAATTTTCCTTGTTTTATTTCGTCATCTAGCGTTAACTTATAGGCAGATAGCACCGCCATATCCTCCTGCGTTAACCAACGACGACCACGGTCAATGCGCTCGAGGTAAAGGTTGAATACTTTTTCAGAAAACTCGTCATTAATGTTCAAAGGATCAAAATGGTATGCTTCCACTACATCAACAATGGTTTTGAGTAGTACGGACTCCTTTTCTGTGTTTTCTAATCTTGGAAGAAAGGATAATACTGCAAACACCAGTGCCACCATTACGGATAGAAAAATAGGTCTTGTAACTTTCATGTTTCTGTTTTTTATCTTTGAGTAAGGCTATGAAAGCCTAATTTGTGTTTTTAGTTAACGCATATTTTACTTAAGTAAATACTTTATACTACCTAAATAGTTGTGATTTCCTGCCCTTATCCAATTAATTTAACACAATTCTAACGAAAAAGCAGTAGTTCATCTCTTCAATTGATTGACTAGGATTTAAAATGGTTACTAAGATACGACTTATATAAATATTTTATAAAAAAAATGGCTTATTGACTAAAAAATGATATCTATTAATCATTTATTATTTAGTTCGCCATCTTTTGTTTGGCTAAATATGATAAAATTAATATACTAAGTGGATCTACAGAAACACTGGCGTTAGATAAAACTACAACACCTAATTGGTTTTCTTTATCGAAACCTACAAACGAGCGATAGCCTCCTGTGCCTCCATTGTGCCAAATAATATTTTGTTCTGTTTCAGGCGTTTTTGTCAAAATCCAAGCTAATCCTATTTCTACCCCTTCTTGCATAGAGCCTCTAGCCTTGTGGGTAGCTGCTAGAAATTGTTCTTCTTTCAGATGTGCTTTTACATATTTCGCCATGTCTGTTATATTGGAGCGCAAAGCACCTGCACCTGCAAGCGTAGGTATATCCCAAAGTGGCGTTGGTCTGCCCCTACCATTATGCCCCTGAACAACCAGTTTCATAGCTTCTTCGTCCAGTGTAATAGTTGTATTAGGCATGTTCCATTTATCTAAAATATATTGTTTCACCATTGTTTCATAATCTGTACCATGATGTAGTGCTAAAATATGTCCCAACAAACCCATTCCCAAATTGGAGTAGCTTACCTTACGTTTTGATTTTTCCTTAATTTTATGCACTTTAAGATACTCGTAAAGTTGAGCTACCGTATATTTTTTGTAAGGATTTTTGTAATGAAGTAATGTCGTTACACTTCCAAAATTAGCAGGCATTCTTGGCAAACCCGATGAGTGGGTCGCCAATTCCTCTAAGGTAATAGTCAAGCTATCGCCCCAATTCCCCAAGCCATCTGGCAAATATTGACTAATGGGGTCATCCAAACTCACTTTTCCTTCGAGTACCATTGCTGCTAAAACAGAAGTCGTAAAAGTTTTAGTAACAGAGCCAATTTCATAAATAGATGAATGGTCAGGTGCTTGTTTGTTTTTATTTGACCTATTGCCATAATGAAAAAATTGCTCTTGCTCTCCGTCAATAATCGCAATAGACAACGCAAACGTTTCATCAGATGCTAAGTAAGGCGCGACAATATCATCTACTGACTGAATATTTTGTAAGGATGGATATTGAATTTGCTCCATTTTAGTGCAAGAAAAAGCAGCAAAAAACAAAAACAACAAAGGAAAAATGATTCGTTTCATGGAGAATGCCATTGATAATGAATGATTAATGTACACTCATCGAAATAGGACGACTAATTTTTTAGACAAGATTCCGTGTTTCTTCGACAAGGAAAATTGGAGAATATAAAGTAATCCTCGCCTCTATGTAAAATAAGAAAGGGGTGTAGTATATTTTTTACTACACCCCTTCAAAAGGGACTAACTTCAAGTGATTAGTCTGGTTCAAAACCTAGCACGATGTTGAATGTACCTAGTTCTTTGATGGTAGCACCTGGTTTATCAAATCCAATACCATAATCAAAACCTAGCACACCAAACATGGGCAGGAATACACGCAAACCACCACCAAATGCTCTTCTGATTTCAAAGGGGTTGAAATCGCGAATGGACTGCCAAGCGTTACCGCCTTGTAAGAAGGTATGTAAATAAATTGTAGAGTTCGGGTTGGTAGAAACTGGATAACGAAGCTCTAAAGTAAATTTATTGAATATTGGCGTGGCAATGTTGGTGCCATTTTCATCCAAATTATTAGGTATTTCTTCGATACCATAACCTCTCATGGAAACAATATCCACACCATTGAAACCAAATTGTCGGTTGTTCAACCCATCACCGCCAAGTTGGAATCGCTCAAATGGCGAAACACCCTGAGCTGAATTGTAAGCCCCTAAAATACCAACCTTAGCTTGTGCCTTTAATACAAATTTATCAAAAAGTTGAGTGTACCAATCTGCATCAAATCGCCATTTGTGATATTCTACCCACTTGTATCGTTCTTGTGGCGATTGCTCTTCATAGGGTGTTTCTGGTTCACCTCTAAATAAGGAATAAGGCGGCGTAAACTGCAATGTCAAAGAGAACGAAGACCCCGAAGTAGGAAATATAGGTTCATTCACTGTGGAGCGTACAATTGATTGGCGAATGCTAAAATTATTGTAGTTGCCATCTTGCACCAAAATACCGTCATCTGTTCGGAATAAGCCAGTCCAGCGATCCATTTGGATGTTTTGTATATTGATAGCAGTGCTAGCAACAAAGTTATCATCGGGCCAACGCAAGCGCGTACCAACGCCTACGGAACCTTGTAAAAGTGCTAACTGACCACCACCGAAGAAAGCAAATTTATTGTAGAATCCAGAAACGGTAAGAGAGGTTGGTTTTTTTCCTCCTAACCAGGGTTCTGTGAGTGAAATATTGTAAGATTGAAAAAATCGCCCGTTGGTTTGGGCACGTAGTGAAAGCCGTTGTCCGTCCCCTTGCGGTAAAGGATTCCATGATGACTTGTTGAGAATATTGCGCAGTGAAAAGTTATTGAAGGAAACACCTAGCGTACCGATTAGTCCTCTGAACCCTCCCCAACCTGCGGAAAGCTCTAACTGGTCAGAAGGTTTTTCTTCGAGTTGGTAATTAATATCCACGGTACCTCGCTCAGGATTTACAGGGGTATCAATTCCTAGACTTTCAGGATTGAAATAGCCTAAGTTGATAATTTGTCGTTGAGAGCGGATAATATCTGTTCGGCTAAATTTTTCGCCAGGCAAAGTACGCAATTCACGACGTACTACGTGTTCGTGGGTTCTATCGTTTCCAGCGATAGTTACTTTGTCAATATTCGCTTGAGGTCCTTCAAATATTCTAATTTCCAAGTCTATCGAATCGCCTACTACGGCCACTTCTGTGGGGTTCGCTTGAAAAAACAAATAACCATTATCCAAATACAAAGAGCTTACATCGCGACCATCTTTACTGAATGATAAGCGAGACTGGAGCAATTCTTGGTTATAGACATCTCCTTTTTCGATACCGAAAACACGTTCCAGGGTTTGTGTATCATAGATTGAATTACCTTTCCAAGTAATGTTTCTGAAATAATACTGATTGCCCTCGCTAAGGTCTATCTTGACCATCAAATTACCATTTTCACCTCTATATACAGTATCTCTAACAATCGTAGCATCGCGGTATCCTTGCTTGTTATAAAATTCTATGATTTTATCTTTGTCTTCTTTATACGATTTTTTGATGAACTTGGAGGAGGCGAATAGGCGTTTTTTTCGGCGTGTATCCTTCATCAAACTACGCAATTTGCGCGTTTTTACGGCTTCATTGCCTTCAAATACAATATCTTCTATCTTAATTCGGTCATTTCGGTTGATATCAAAAACTAAACGTACAGAATTTTTTCTAATGGTATCCTCTACTTCCTTAGTCACTACCGTTACATCAAAATAACCCTTTTCAATGAAATATTTTTTAATCGCTTCCACCGCATTGGCTTTGGTGTTTTCCGTTACGATTCCACCTTTGAGGATGAATGGCTTTACTTTTTCGTTAAGGTCATCGTGGTATGATTTTTTCACGTTTTCATAGGAGTGCCCTAATAGTCGTGGGCGTTCTTCTACTTTTATTTCTAGGAAAATGACATCGCCCTCCACTTGAGTCTGATACACTTGTACGTCGGTGAATAGGCGTAATTTCCAGAGTGAGCGAATGGCTTTTGAAATTTTTGGACCAGGTACTCTAATCTTATCACCTACTTTGAAGCCTGCTATTGAAATAATGGCATTTTCGTCGCTAAAGCCAGCACCAACTACTGTTATGCCACCAATTTCATAATCTTTTGCTGCGCTGTAATCAAACACCTCAACGGTGTCCAAAGGTGCGTTATCCAGCGTAAAAGGTTGTGCCATTAGCATAGACATACTGCCCAAAAAACAAATAACGGAAAGTAAAGAATATCTTATCATGTTTCGTTTGAATCTTAAATATACGGCAAAAGTACAATTCTTCTCCTTAACCTGAAAACAAGTTTTTTATTCCTCTAATTCAAGCCTTTTTTATAGTAGTGTCTGTTGAGTAGCGATTAGGTTGTATGCACCAAAAAATTATCTGCTTCACTAATATACAGTGCCAAATATCCAGAGGTCATCTATCCACATGACCATTCATTAGCTGTTCGCTGGTTTTACCAAAGCGACGTTCCCGATGTTGAAAATCTAAAATCGCCTCGTACAGATTTTTTTTTCTGAAATCGGGCCAATAAATTGGTGTAAAATACAACTCAGCATAAGCAATTTGCCAAAGCAAAAAATTACTTACTCGCGTCTCACCACTAGTTCGGATTAATAGCGCAGGATCGGGAATGCCTTTTGTAGCTAATCTACTAGAAAATAAGGTTTCATTTACTTCTTCGGGGGTTAATATACCTTGTTGCACTTGCAAAGCAATATCTTTGACTGCTTTCATAATTTCCCATTTGGCACTGTAATTTAATGCCAGGATGAGCGTCATGCGCATATTATTTTTAGTGCTTTCCATACCTTGCACTAAGGCTTCGCGACTGGCATTAGGCAAACGCTCCAAATCACCAATCGCTTGCAGACGAATATTATTCTTATTGAGTGTTTTTATTTCAGCATGAATAGTATTTACCAGCAAGGTCATCAGGGCATTTACCTCTGTAATAGGGCGACTCCAATTTTCTGTCGAAAAAGCATACAGCGTTAAAAATTTCACTCCTAACTCTGCGGCAGCTTCCGTTGTTTCTCGAACAGAAGTAACAGCACTATGATGACCAAACACCCTTGGTCTGCCCTGTTGTTTTGCCCAACGCCCATTGCCATCCATGATGATAGCAATATGCTCTGGTAATTTTTCTGTATCTATTTGTGCTTTTAGATCCTCCATTTTTTATTTCGAGGTATGAATAATTGTGAATAAGTTGACTGTTCGTGTGAGTTGTTGCACTATTAACACCGCTTAATTTACTGATTTGAAGCGCACTTACAAAGTTAATAAAGAAATAACACTTTTAGTAATTGTCGTACATTTTATTACTTAGCATCAAAAAACAAGATTCCGATTAATTTACTTTTTTAATATTGAATACTGCATCTTCAAAAGATTGTATATATTAGCCTTACTTATTTTATGCTAATATTATTTTGCTATGACATTTCTCTGCATCTCTTGTTATTTCAAAGGCGAAGCATTTTTGGAAGCCCTTAAAGCAAAAGGGCATACGGTTTTTTTACTCACCCGACAAGAGTTGGTGAATGAGCCTTGGCC
>DAITMC010000087.1:0-13157 GCA_036835365.1 Saprospiraceae bacterium | reverse complement strand
GAGATTCCACTTTTGTTATTAATTCTGAAGTATTAATAAAAGTCGAATAACGATTGTTAATTTCAATATCTACTTGGGCATTATGAGTATAAAAAGATTTAGAAACCAAATCCCAACCAGTCCCCTCCACATTTCCTGTTAAAGATTGTGGTGGCAGTTCAACAAATATTTTATCAGCGGGCATTATATAATTGATAGCTATATCTTTAGTTATAGCATAAGGTTGCGATAATTTCACTAAGCCCCAGAATACAAAAGCAATACTTACACTGATGGTAAATATTGCTCGGTCTTCTTTTTTACTTAAAACCTGAGGGATTTTCTCTGACTTAATCAGTAATTTCTTTACCTGCATTTTCTGTCATTTCTTTAGAAACTGCCGATTTTAGAACACGAATCGCTGTTTTTGTTCCTGCGCCAATATCCAACACTAAAGTCGTTTTCTCTACTTTAGCTATTCTTCCAAAAAGTCCACTTGTAGTCACTACTCTATCTCCTTCCTTTAATTCTTCCACAAATTTATTTTGTAACTTTTGTTTTTTCGCTTGTGGTCGAATAATAAAAAAATAAAGTACAATCAGCATACCACCTAAAAATAAAAAATTAAGTGTGCCTGGATCCATACTGCTTTGTAGTAGCAGCAAATGCATTGTGTTTGTCATAATTTATAAATGTTATTCTAATTCTTTTTTCGGATGAACATAACCATTCAAATATATTTTAGTTTCTGAGGGGTAAGTATTGGCTACAATAGTAATAGGTTTTCGTTGCACTTGCAGCATATTTGTAGTATTGAATTCTACTTTGATGCTTCCTTTTTGGTTAGGATAAATTAGACTCTTAGGGTATTCAGGCACTGTGCAACCACAGGTAGAACGGGCATCCTGAATGAGGAGTGGCACTCGCCCCACATTTTCAAATTCAAAGATATGTCGCACTACTTCTCCTTCTTCCACCTCACCAAAATCATGGATAGGCGCTAAAAAATTAATCTTCGCTACATTGATAGTATCAATTGGTCCACTAGCTGTAATTGGATTTCTGATAATTGCTGCGTTGCCCGATGTACCATCTGTTCTGATTTCCTCTAAGCGTTTCTCCCCTACTTTAGGCTCTGATTGGCAGCCCACAATCAGCAAAAAAGCAAGATACCATATTAGATACTTCATCTTTACACCTTAATTTTTGACAAAAATATTCAATTTTCTTGTAGCAATCGAATAAATACTCCTATTTTGCTCTCGTAGGTCAATACTTTTTTATTATGTTGTATTTCTTTATTCGACCATTTGCTCGCTTGGGGCTACTTCTTTTTTGCAGAAAAATATATATTTATAATGCTGAAGTATTGAAAAAAGATCGTCCAATCATCTTAGCTTCCAATCATCCTACGGCTTTTCTTGAACCTTGCATTCTCGCCTGCTTCTTGGCGAGCCCCATTCACTATGTTGTTCGTGCTGATTTTTTCAAAACACCCTTTATCAGCAAAATTATGCACAGCCTGCATCTAATTCCTATTTATCGCAAAACGAATGCTCAATATAGCGATTTAAAACAAAATTTTGAATTAATAGCGGGGATGCAACATCACCTGAATAAAAATAATGTATTGATGGTTTTAGTGGAAGGCAGTGCTAGTATTAAAAAACATCTTCGCCCAATTCAAAAAGGCGTAGCTCGAATTGCTTTTGGCACTTATGAAAATTTTAATCGAGACGATATCGAAATTATCCCCGTAGGCGTAAACTTTGATTATCCTACTCAATTCAGGTTAACAACTATGATTGGACTTGGAGAACCATTGCTTCTAAAGCATTACATGGCGACCTATAAAAACAATAAAGCAAAGGCAATCAATGAGTTAATAAAAGATATTAGGCGCAATATTCAAAACAATATGATTCATCTGAATGATATTGAACAAGACGAAACGCTACTCGAACAGTGGTTAGTCATACATAGAAATGAACATCCTTGCCCAAGATTTCCTATTTTTAGCCGTGATGCTGAAGTTTTACAATCAGAACAAAAAATTGCGAATCGAATTAACGAGCTTACCACCGAAGAAAAGATGGAAATAAAAGAAAAAACAGAACATTATTTCTCTCAACTTCAAAAAAAACATCTCCTTGATATTGCTCTAAAAAGGGACGCATCAACTTATAAAATCATTTTATTTTTATTAGGATTACCTTTTTTCATAATAGGTTATTTATTAAACGCCTTACCTTTCTGGGTAGGGAAAAAAATAGCCACTCAAAAAGCAAAAAAAATACAATATTTTATTCCCATTATGTGGGCAATTTGGAATATTACTTATTTATTTTACTTTTTTATCTTATTGTTTTTAGCCTGCTTAATGAAAAATTGGATAGCAATTAGCATGATCTTAGTCATGCCATTATTAGTTTATTTTTCTGTAATTTTTGCAGAAGAATGGCAAGAGTGGAAAGCCATTAGAAAAAAATACCGCCTTACAGATAGCGAAATTATGGCATTAAAAACCCAACGTAATATAATTTTGTCTTATTTTCGTCATCTTAATTAAAAGAACGATTTGAAGCAGTGATAATATATCTTTTTTTAAAAAATCTTACAGGTATCGCACAAAAGATTTTCTTTCGGAAAATCTATTTTATTAATAAAGCGCTGATTCCAAGCAACAAAATTCCTATTATTTTTGCCATTAATCATCCTACGGCATTTACAGATTCCTTTATTTTCATGGTTTATACATACCACAACTCCTATTTTATGTTAAGAGGCGATTTTTTTAAAGTTCCTCGTTTTGTAAAGTGGTTTATGAATCAAATTCGTTTAATTCCAGTATTTCGCCAACGCGACGGGTTTAGTGCATTAAGGCAAAACCAACAACTATTTGAAATATTTTATAATTTGTTGCATAAAAAAGGTAGTATCTCTATCATGGTAGAAGGTTCGCATGATAAAAGCAAACGCCTTAATCCAGTGCAGCGAGGTACGGCTAAAATTGCTTTTGGTTTTTTTGAAAAATATAATGACGATAGCCTAGTTATTTGTCCTATCGGATTAACCTATTCTGATGTAACTGCCTTTAGAGCAACAGCCGCTATAAAAGTAGCTGAGCCAATTTATATAAAAAATTATATCGCCGATTATAAAAATAATACTCGAAAAGCCGAGCAAGCATTAAGTAAAGAAATTGAATCGCGCATCAAAAAATGTTTAGTACATATTCAACAACCCGAAGATGATGAATTAGCAGAGTCCTTACTAGATATGCACCGCAATAGTACATCCATTCCATTATTGCCTCCTATTTCTAAAAATGGACAACCTTTAGAACAAGAAATTGCTTTTATCCATCGGTTGAATGAACTGCCAGCAGCAACGAAGGATGATTTAAAAGAAAAAACGAAAAATTATTTCAACCAACTTAAATCCTTGAAAATAAAAGACTTAGGAGTTATAAAAAACAACAAAGCCAATTTTATAAATAGCCTCTTTCTAATGCTAGGGCTTCCTGTTTTTATAATAGCCCTTATCACCAGTGGCTTACCCATGATTTTAGTGCTTCAAATTAGAAAAAAAATTAAAAAAGATGAATTCATTGGCTCTGTTAGTATGGTAGCAGGAATGTTTAGCTATTTAACTTATTATTTAATTTTATTCATTATAAGTTTAATTATTGGCACATGGTGGAGTATTGGAACTGCCCTATTACTGCCTTTGGTCGCTTATGTAGGCTTACTGTATCGAGATGTATTTTTAATATGGAATGCTGCTCGAAAATTTAAAATGCTACCTAAAACAACACAACAAAAACTATTACAAGAAAGAACAGCCATTTTAAATACTATTCTAACCTTAGAACAATCAAGCGTATAGCAATACTACTCCAATAAATCATCTTCCAGTAGTTCTTCGGGTAGCGACTTTGAGGCTTTTGCCCCTAATGCTTTTATGCGCTCGGCGCGACCAACCAGCGTATCACCATACTTCGGAGAATCCTTTAACTTATTGAATGCCAGTTGATAAATTCTTTGAGCTTCTTCCAATTTTTGCCCAATTAAAGTTAAATCTTCCACAAAGCCAACAAATTTATCATAAAGCAAACCACTTTGTCGTGCAATTTCTAAGACGTTTTTTTTCTGGCGTTCTTGTTTCCAAATATACGCAACGGTGCGCATCGTAGCGAGCAAAGTAGAGGAAGACACCAGCACTACATTTTGCTCCAAAGCCTCTAAAAACAAGCGCGGAGCTTGTTGCATAGTCAAAGCAAAAGCAGGCTCTATCGGAATAAAAAGCAACACATAATCCGGCGCATCTATCTGATGCAACTGCGGATAATTCTTACTGCTTAAATCTTTGATATGGCGTTGAATGCTCTCCAAATGTTCTTTCAGGTATAGACTTTTTTGTTGTTCCTCTTCAGCATTAAAAAAGCGTTCATATGCTAATAGAGAAACTTTAGAATCAATGATAATATGCTTATTTTCAGGAAGTTCAACAATAAAATCAGGTCGTTTTTGCTGACCGTTTTCATCCTTAAAACTGGCTTGCATCCGATATTGTATGTTGCGCTCTAAACCTGCTTTTTCAAGCAACAACTCCAACTGCAATTCACCCCAAGCGCCTTGCATTTGCGTTTCGCCTTTCAGTGCATTCACCAAATTGTTGGCATCTTGGCTCAACTGTGCGTTGAGCGCACGCAAATGTTCAATTTCATTGGCTAAAGTGAAGCGCTGCTTAGTTTCTTCTAAAAATTTAAGTTCGGTTTGCGCACTAAATTCTTTAATTTTTTCGCGAAGCGGTTGCAGCAAGGCATCCATTTGCTGTTTATTTAATGCACTAAATCGTTCACTTTTTTCTTCCAATAAGCGATTGGCAAGGTTTTCAAATTCTAAACGCGCTTGATGCTGGAGTTGCTGCATTTCCTGCTTTTGCTGCTGTAATTTATCTTCCAGAAACTGAAACCGTACTTGATCCGCCGCTTGAGCTGAGTTCAATTTACGCAATTCATCTTCTGCAAAAGCCAAATCGCCTTTCAATAACTTAGCCTGCTCCTCAAGCTGTTGATGAACAGGCTTTAACACATAATCTATTTTTATTTCTTCCAATAAAATTTGCCTTAAACGAAATTTAGCGACCAACCAAACCGATAACCCGCCAATGATGATGCCTAAAACAAAAAAGGCAATTAAAAATATAATAATTTCTGACATAAAAAATCAAATAAAAATATAGCTAGCATAAATGTGTTTCACTCCAATTTCCCCAATTCCACAGCACGCGCCAAGGCTGCTTTTGCGCCAGCTACAATATCCTCATGCACATTGAGCTGACGCATCGTGTTCATAGCAGCTTCCGTCGTTCCCCCTTTTGAGGATACGCGTTCAATCCACTCTTGGCAAGAAAAGTCAGTTTTGTTATAAAGTTCAATAGCCCCTCTAAAAGTCTGCCCTACAAGGAGTTCTGATTCTGATTCAGAAAAGCCCATACCTCGAGCAGCACTCATCATGGCATCCATGAAGTACCAAACGTAAGCAGGTCCGCTCCCCGAAACAGCAGTAGCCGCATCTATAAAGTCCTCATTTTCAACATAAATGGTTTTTCCTGTAGTGCTTAATAAATTCTGTACAGTGACCAGTTCAATGCGCGTTACTTCTTCCGAAGCGGTAAAGGCAGTCATTCCCATTCCAATTTGTGCAGGCAAATTGGGCATCGCGCGAATTACTTTTTTAATACCTAAACCCTCCTGAATAGATTGGATTTTTACGCCTGCCATGATGGAAAGGAAAACTTGTTGATCTTGTACTAAGGGTTTAATTTGTTCAAAAAGGGTAGCATAATCTTGTGGCTTCACTGCTAAAATAATTAAATCTGCTTGTGGCAAGCAATCTTTAGGATTGCCATACACTGTGCCAATTTCTTTTTCTGCTAACACAAATGCCTTTTCAATAGATTTCTCTAAAATCATCATATTTTCTTGGCTAGTAATATGAGAACGTAAAAAGCTTTGTGCATACGTCAATCCCATATTTCCACCTCCAACAATTAAAATTTGCATAAATGAGTAGTTTTAAAAGACCTTTTTTTTACAAAGCTAATCATCTATTGACTAATTGTTTTAAGATTAATCGAAGAAATCTGCTTTTTGACAAGGCTACACTATGATAACCTAAATGCTATTTTGTTGACCTTCGTCCAACTAATTTAGCGTATAAACTAGCAAAAGACCTGATAAGATGCTATTTTTGAAAACATTAATGAATAAAGTAAAATGAATGAAAAAAGATTAGAAAAAATGAAATACCAACTACTTAGCATTGTTTTGTTCATTACCATCATTGCCTGCCAACGACCAACTACTACTATTTTCAACTTACTCACTCCTGCAAAAACGGGCATCACGTTCACCAATGCCGTCACAGAAAGTGATACATTCAACATCTTGGTCAAAGAATTTATTTATAATGGTGGTGGCGTAGCCATTGGCGACTTAAATGGCGACGGCTTGGAAGATATTTTCTTTTCTGGCAATCAGGTAGATAATGCTTTGTATTTGAACAAAGGGAATTTGCAATTTGAAGCAGTTACGCAAATCGCTGGCGTAAGCAAGCCCAATCCCTTATTTTGGTCTTCTGGCATTAATATTTTGGACATTAATTTGGATGGAAAACTAGATATTTATGTCTGCAACACTTTGCACCCAGACGCTTCATTTCGGCGTAACTTCCTCTATATCAATCAAGGAAACAACAATGAGGGCGTTCCAATATTTGAAGAAATGGCAGCAGCTTATGGTATCGCTAGCGAAAGCCATTCCTCTCATGCTCAATTCTTTGACTATGATAACGATGGCGATTTAGACCTTTTTATCGGTGTAAATTGGATTGAACGTGAATATCCAAACCAATTTGTAGAACTCACCACCGACGGCTCTGCCCCTAATCGAGATATTCTGCTCAAAAATACTTGGAACGATAGCTTAGCGCATCCCTTTTTTACTGATGTTTCCCTTAAAGCAGGCATTATCCATGATGGTTATAGCCATAGCACTTTGACTTTTGATTTCAATCAAGATGGTTGGCAGGATATGTATGTCGCCAATGACTACCAAAGCAACGACCTTATTTACATTAATAACCAGGACGGCACATTTACCAATCGGGCGGGGGAACTATTTAAGCACTTTTCCCTTTCCGCTATGGGTAGTGATGTAGCCGACATCAACAACGACGGGGCTGCTGACTTTTATACTTCCGAAATGCAGCCCTATTACAACAAGCGCAAAAAACGCTTTCAAGGCAGCAGCAGCTACCAAACACAGCAATTCACAGCACAATACAACTACAACTATCAATATCCTAGAAATACATTACAACTCAATGCTGGTCAGCATCCTGAGACGAGTTTACCCATTTTTAGCGAGATTAGTATGTACGCTCAAGTACAAGAAACCGATTGGAGTTGGGCAACGCTTTTTGCCGATTTTGACAACGATGGCTGGCAAGATTTGTATGTCGCCAATGGTTTTCCCAAGGACGTAACCGATAAAGATTTTTCCGATTTTCGTTCCAATATGGGTAATGTAGCCACCACCGCACAACTCCTTGCCGCTATTCCTGAAGTGAAATCGCCAAATTTTTTATTCCGAAACAATCAAGACCTTACTTTTGAAAACAGCACACAGGCATATGGCTTAGCTTATCCCTCTTTTTCTAACGGCGCAGCTTACGCTGATTTAGACAATGATGGCGATTTGGATTTGGTAGTCAATAACATCAATGACGCTGCTTTTGTATTTGAAAATAAAACACGATTAAATGGTCAACAAAATTATCTTAGGCTAAAGCTGAAAGGAACAACCAAAAATCCTGATGCTTTTGGTGCGTCTGCAACTATTTATCATCAAGGTAAGCAACAACAAAGATACTTACTTTCTGCCAGAGGTTATCTTTCTAAACCCGAGAATACGCTACATTTTGGTTTAGGTGATATCGCAGTAGTAGATTCCGTCCTCATTCATTGGCAAGATGGCAAAGAAACTTTATTGACTGATGTTGCTGCGAATCAGGCACTTACAATTGAATATAAATCCGCTATAAAAAGGAAAAAACAAAGTAGGAGCGCTTACGATGATGCTCTTTTTGACGTAGTGGATGCCAAATTTAATTTGTTCTATAAAGACCAAGAGGTTGATTTTATTGACTTTAACTTTCAGCGAACGCTGCCCCATAAATTTTCTCAATACAGCCCCGCCATTGCTGTTGCTGATATCAATGGCGATGGCTTGGACGACATTTTTATTGGTGGTAGCGGCACATTTGAGGCTACTTTATTCCTTCAACAAAAAAATGGTACTTTTCAATCCCAAAAAATCAACCATAAACAACATCCCCAGCTTTTGGAAGAAGATGCTAGTATTTTGTTATTCGATGCCGATGGAGATGGTCATAACGACCTTTATGTTGCCAGAGGTAGCGCACAATTCCCGAAGGAAGACCCACTTTACCAAGATATATTACTACTAAACGATGGTATTGGCAATTTTAAATTGGTAGAGAACGCATTGCCTGTTATGTACATCAACAGCACCTGCGTAAAAGCAGCCGACATAGATGGCGATGGCGATTTGGATTTATTTGTTGGTGGTGGCGTTTCGCCCAACGCCTATCCTTATGCAGAAAGGAGCTATTTATTGCGCAATGATAGCCAAAAAGGGCAACCCAAATTTACGGACATCACCACAGCTTTTGCACCTGACTTTAAAAATCTAGGCATCGTAAGCGATGCGCTTTGGACAGATTTCGATAACGACTATCAAGTGGATTTGATTGTTACCAGCAAATGGATGCCCATTCAACTATTCAAAAATGACAATGGTAAATTCATCAATTTCACACAAAACACTGGTTTACAAGATAAAAAAGGTTGGTGGAATAGCCTAGCTGCCGCTGATTTAGATAATGACGGCGATATGGACTACATAGTTGGCAATTTTGGAGAAAATCTCTATTTCCGTTGCACGGCAGAAGAGCCGCTCAGGATTTATGCTAAAGATTTTGATGAAAATGGTATGATTGACCCTTTAATTGCTTGCTATTTGCCCGATTCGTTAGGTAAAAAAGGAGAATACCTCTACCACCCCAGAGCAGATTTAGTCAAGCAAATTCCCAACATCAGGAAAAAATACAACACCCATGCACAGTATGGCGAAGCTACTGTGAGTGATATGTTTACTAAAGAAGAACTAAACGATGCGTTGATACTTTCCGCTAATATTATGCAATCGGTTATTTTAGAAAATTTAGGTAACGGCAAATTCAGGATAATTCCTTTGCCCAAGCAAGCACAGTTAGCACCTATCTATGGCATTCTACCCTTTGATATCAATCAGGATGGTAATTTGGATATGCTACTCATCGGCAACGATTTTGGTATTGAATTGCAACAAGGTCGAGCCGATGCCTTTCATGGGTTGGCGTTAATAAACAATGGCGATTTTCAATTTAAGCCCTTAATAGCCCAAAAAAGTCATTTTTTTGTACCGCATGCTGGCATTGGATTAGTTAGCTTATTAGCAAACAAGAACGAATTAATTTTAGCTACTCAAAATAATGAGGCACTACGAACCTTTATGCCCAAGCGTTCTAAAAACAACACTTTTATACCGCTACAACCCAACGAAGTCAAAGCCATACACTACTTTTCCAATAGTCAGCGTCAGGAAGAATTTTATTGGGGTTCAGGATTCATGTCCCAAAAAGGACGCTATGTAAAATTGATTGGTGAAAAAGTCGAGTTACTAAATGGAAATGGTCAGGTGGTAAGGAGTTTCTCTAGGTAAGGGTTATGCTTTGGTATTGTTTTTTGTTCTCATTATCATTTTAGTGTCTATCACTTGTTTTGCTTTCAGCATAAACATCTGCGCTGTGTGCCTGCCAAGCGTTTGGCAGGTACACGTTGTCGGTAGCAGTTACTGTAATGGTTTCATTTTTATTCGCCCTTCAATTTTCCCTTTTACTTTATCTTCTTCATAAGCCGTATCTACCACCTTGTTCAAATCAGCAATTCTTTATTTACCTAAGTAGTTTTTCTTAAAACCAAAATCCGTGAGGAGGGTGATATATTTATCTGCCAATGCTATGACACTTTCCTTTTTTTGATATAAAAATATAACTTTTAAAGCTGGAAGGCAAGTTCTGAAGCTGAGTTTTTCGTGCTTAAACTGTGCGTTTTCCACATTTACGTTCAGACCGTTCTCGGTGAACAAAACTGTTAACGAATACTAGCTGAAACAAAAGCACAGCGCTAGGAACTTATACGTCCCTCACATCACCTACCTACAACAGTTAGGTATAAAACCTGTGTTAGAAATAGTTGTTTTCTAATTATAACATTTGCACAATTTGTATATTATTACCACAAGTATCGTTAAATACAGCAATTTTTACAGTTCCCATTTCCGTTGGTTTCACACTAAATTCAACTCCAAGTTTTGAAAGTCTATCATAATCTTTCTGAACATGGTCAGAATTGAATTGGGTATAGGGAATCCCTGCTTCTAAAAGTGCTTTTTGATAAACTTTCGCAGGCTCAAAATGATTTGGCGAAGGTTCGAGCAAGATTTCTGCTCCGTCTTGTTCTTCAGCACTAACCACAGTAAGCCACCTGCTGTCTTCACCTAATGGTACATCAATTTTTTTTATAAAACCCAATTTTTCAGTGTAGAATTTCAAGGCTTTTTCTTGATCTTGCACAGGAATACTAATTACTTTTATTCTCATTGATTTATAATTTTAAATTCAGACCACAAAATTTGAAGATTATTCTGTTTTTGACTTTGTGAAAATTGCTCTTTTTTGAAATTCAGTTGGTGTTAGTCCAAACTTGGATTTGAATAATGTGCAAAAAGAACTTGGACTTTCAAACCCAACATCGAAGCAAGTCTGGGCAATAGTTTGTCTTCTTAATAATAGTTCTTTAGATTGCTCTAACCGTTTTTCTATAACATATTGTTTAGGTGTTTGACCATAATATTTTTTAAAAAGTCGAAGTAGGTGAAATTTGGAAGTAAATCTGATACGAGAAAGCAAGTCTAAATTTAATTCTTTATCAAAGTTATTATTAATGTAATGCCTCGTTCCGATTACTGTATCAATTTGTACTTGGTTAGAATAAATGTTATTTTTTATTCGTGTTAGTTCTCTCAAATAATAAGTCATATTATATTGCTCTACTTAATAACCGTATTATTGCGTGTATTTCCCCCATTTCTGTTGTAATATAGTTCCTCTTCTCCACATTATCGAGCATATTATCATGTTTTTTTCAAAAGAAAATCACATATTTTTTTTAGTTTAACTTATATCATGCTAGGTATAGCAGAGGAACTATGATAAAGGGAGGGGGGTGAACGAATTTACAAACGTTTAAATAAAATGTTAGCCAAAGATTTTAAAAATCAGTGCTTTGTAGTCCTAACCACCGACAAATAGCACAAATCAATCAGGAAGGCTATCGAGATATTCCGTTTATAATGATAAATTAGCGTTTTGATTAGCTGTAAAAAAACGAATCAAGTTGAAGCTATTGTCCACCAAAGGAATTAATTTCAAGAACTATGAAGCATTTGAACTCCAATGTGCCAGCCATTTGAATGGCATTGTGGGACTAAATGGAATGGGCAAAACCAATTTGTTGGATGCCATTCACTACCTTTGTATGGGGAAGAGCTATTTTTCGGGCATAGATAAGCACTTGGTGAGAAAAGCATCAAAAGCCGTGGATTTTTTTAGGTTGGAGGGCAACTTTCAGCATTCGGAAAAACTTGATTCGGTGGTTATAAAAGTACAATTGGGCAAGCGCAAAGAAATTGAACTCAACAAAGTGAAGCATCAAAAACTTTCGGAGCATATTGGTATTTTCCCAATCGTAGTCATTGCGCCCTTTGATGTGGCAATGGTAATGGAAGGGTCAGAGTTGCGCCGAAATTTCATAGACAACATGCTCGGTCAGTTGGATGGTGTTTATTTGAATGCTTTGATTCAATACCATAAACTACTGGAGCAACGCAACAGCGCGCTCAAGCAATTCGCTGAAAAGCAACAAGTAGATAGCACCTTGCTCGATATTTACGATCAACAGTTAGTGCCACTAGGAACAGCTATTTTTGAGCAACGATATCAATTCTTATTGTCTTTTGCGCCTATTTTCCAACGGCTTTACGCAGCCATTTCAGGCAACCAAGAAAAGGCACACTACGAATATGTTTCTCAACTAAAGGAAAATACTTTTGCCCTATTGTTAGAAGAAAGTCGAACAAAAGATCAATTGTTGCAACGTAGTACGGTAGGCATTCATAAAGATGAGTTGCTGTTTTTTATTGATGATTTACCGCTCAAACAATTTGCTTCGCAGGGGCAACTCAAGTCTTTTGTGCTGGCACTCAAATTGTCGCAAGCAAAAATAACGAAGCAACAAAAGGGCTTTTCGCCGATATTATTGCTCGATGATGTTTTTGACCGCTTGGATAAAAAACGGGTCAATCAGCTCATTGAATTGTTGTTGGAACAAGATTTTGGTCAAATTTTTCTCACCGATACCGATGAAATCAGAACAAGAGAAATCATTAAAGCCTTTCAAGTGCCTTATCAATTGTTTCACATTGAGCATGGAACAGTAAGCTAATCCGTACCCTACCAGCCCCAGGTGCCTGCCTCACCTTTGAACGGACCGACAATATCCGAAGTGATCCAGCCACCGTAGAAGTCGCCTGCCTGAGCTGTCACTTTTTCATCGTCCACGTAGCAAGCATCCAGTTTACTAGGATAAAAAGCTAAGCAACCTTTGAGCAAACTGTAATTAGAAGAAGGTTGAGGATAGCTCCAAGCTATATTGGGGATAAAATGCTCACCAAATTTAAAATTCCAATAAGTAGCCACGCCTTTAAATTCACAAAAAGAATGTTTATTGGCTACGGGCGTGAGCAAGTCCAAATTAACATCGTCTATTGGAAAATAATAGGTCGGAGGATGGCTCGTTTCCAGAATGCGAAAACCGCGATTGGTATGGGCGACTATTTGCCCAAATGCCTCTATGCGAAGCGTTTTTCGGGTTGCCTCCAATTTAGGTGGTCGAGGATAATCCCATACACTTTCTTGACCTGCTTT
>DAITMC010000086.1:7400-13395 GCA_036835365.1 Saprospiraceae bacterium | reverse complement strand
ATTGATATTTAATGAATTACCCAAGTTTATAGAAACTGATTTAAGGTATGAGAACACTATTATGCTGGCTTGTCCTTGTGATGCCTACTTTATTGTGCGGTCAATATATTGGTACTGCACCCTTTACACCTGAAAAAGGTGGACTAATGATCAACGAAATCTCTAATGGTGCTGGAGGAAATCAAGAATATTATGAAATGATTGTGGTGGGCGCACCAAGCAACCCAACAGCTCCTGTGAATTTAGAAGGTTGGATTATTGATGACAATAACTCAAGCAATAATAGCAGCGGCAGAACACAAGGGCATATTGCCTTCGGAAGTTGCTACCGAGCAGTACCTCCAGGTTCGATCATTGTAGTCTATAATCCAACCGACCGCAATGTGAATCTACCACCCGATGATATTGACGACACTAACCCTGCGGACGGCGTTTACATTATTCCTGGCAACAATACGACTTGCCTAAATAGCTGTAATAGCAATCCAAATGGAGCAAATGAGGAATATTGCCCATGCCTTAACCCGAATTTAGTAAATATGTCGTGGCCTCTTGTCTCTAACAATTCGGGCGACTTATTCCAGATTCGAGATAACTGCGGCGGCGTAGTCCACGCTATTGGTTGGTCAGAAACAGCTAGTTTACCTGTAACAGCAGATGTTAGTAGTAGCCCCGTTTTCTTTGATATTGGGAATGGTCAATCGCAAAGAACTATTCGACTTAATAACACTATGGGAAGTAACTGGAACGACCCTAATAATTATGACAACCCCAATGCCAGTGAGCAAACCCCAGGCAGTGCCAACAATGCGGATAATCAACTCTTCATCAATGCCATTCGCGCTGGAACATTCAACTACTCAGGTATCGTTGCTTCCTGTCGTACTACGGATGCGGGCGACTTAGTCGCTCCAAACAATGCAGGTGGCGCACTACCCATTGTTATCACACCTGGCAATAACTTAGATGCCTTTAGTGTAGATTATAGTGCTGCTGACAGGACGCAACCCGACGGTACACAAAGCGGTTTCAACTTTGAATATGGCTTCATCTTAACCGAAAATAACCCACCAACTTACAATATTATTGCTTTCAATACGACTTCAGGGAATTTCGATTTTTCTGCATTAACAGAAGGAAGTTACGTTGTTTGGGGTATTTCCTATTTGAACAAACGCAACGCTAATTCATTGTCCGCTTTTCTAGGTAATAACATCAACACGATTGCAGAGCTGCAAAATACTGTAATTGATGATTGTGATGTCTCCATTTCATTAGACAATCGAAGCCAATCCAGAGAACTGATGGAGATAATCATCACGGCAAATTGCAATGTTAGTGTGAATAAAACAGATGTGCAATGCCCAAGTGATGCCACAGGAAGTATTGCGCTTACCATTACTGGCGGAACAGCTCCACTCAACATTGATTGGAATGTGGACAGTTTGGATGGCAGCACTAATGCAACCAACTTAACAACAGGTACTTACACCGTAAATATTACCGATGGCGCTGCTTGCGATATCACAGAAACGATTACTATTGATGCTTTGCGACCTGCCCCGCAATTCACTGCGTTTTGGCAAGATTCAATTTGTCCTAATGCTTGCGCTGATGCGAGGGTGACTTTTGTAGGTACCTCGCCCTTTCGATTGAACTACGATGCGCGTGTTGGCTTTCTTTCTGCCAACTTTGATGGTATCGTTGTAGGTACAGATACTAGCTTGCAAATATGCCCAGGTCTATTCGGAATTGGCTCTGGAGGCGTAGTAGAAGTAACCTTCAATAGCATTTCTGATGCTTTTTGTACCGTAGCACTAGATACTACCTTGCGAGGCACAATTTTGGAAAGTCCACAGATTAATATAGTGGATACGCTTTGTCAAGGTAACTCCGTTTTCATCAACGGTACAGAATATAACGCTGCAAATCCTAGTGGTCAGGAAATTATTTTGAATGGCGCTTCCAATGGTTGTGATAGCATTGTAAATGTGCAATTTACGTTTGTCAATTCCACTCTATCGCTTAGTCCAGACATTACAAATGTAACTTGTATAGGAGAAACTAATGGCGGCGTTAATTTAAACATTACGGGCACTACTGGCCAGGTTTCCATTGACTGGAGTGTGGATAGTTTGGACGGTCAAGCCACAGTGCAAAATTTGGCAGCAGGCATCTACAATGTAGCTGTTATTGATGGTTCGGGTTGTACCGTACAAGAAACCATTGAAATAGTAAATCAAAATATTTCACCAACCCTCAATATTTCTTGGCAGGATTCGATATGCACCAACGATTGTGGTGATATATTGATACAGTTAGGAGGAACGCCACCATTCAACATCGAATATAGTGTTCAGGTACAAGGCATTAACCTCACAGATAATTATACCGTCTTTCGCAACGATACGATTGTTACCATATGCCCTTCTATTCTTGGATTAGGGACAAATGGTGGTCAATTTAGCGCCACCTTTGTTAGCATTCAAGATAGCAGTTGTGCTAGTACCGTCAATGAAACTTTTGTGGCTACGGTACTACCTATTGCACAGCGAATCGAAAATCCAACTATTTGTGCTAGCGAAAACATTATCATCAATGGCAATGTGTATAATGCTGCCAATCCACGAGATACCATCGTTATAGCGGGTGTTGGTCCAGCAGGTTGTGATAGCATCATTATTGTGGATTTAACCATTCGCCCTTTAGATACCGTAGTAATAAACAATACTTTCTGTAGCGGAGAAACGCTACTGGTAAATGGCGTTACCTACGATGAAAACAATCCAACTGGGGTAGAAACTATCATCGGCGGCGGTATTGATGGTTGTGATAGTGTGGTGAACATAAATTTAAGTTTTTTACCATCTGTTAGTTCTGATTTAAACCGAAGTCTTTGTGCAGGCGAATCGCTTACGATTAATGGCGTGGTATATGACCAAGCTAACCCGACTGGTAGTGAAATTTTAGTAGGCGCTGCCACCAATGGTTGCGATAGCATCATTAATGTAAATCTGATTTTCCCTCAATTTGATACCACTATTTTCTTTGCCAACATTTGTCCTGGCGGCTCAATTACTGTAAATGGTAACATTTATGACGAAAATCGCTTGACAGGCGTGGAAGTATTTCCGAATGGTTCATCAGGCGGTTGCGATAGTATTGTGATGGTTAATCTAATAGTCCAAGCACAGCCAAGCCTTATTTTCAATCAAACAGATGTTAACTGCCCTGGCGAAACCACAGGAGCAATTGACTTAGATTTGAGTAACTTAACTGCACCTTTCAACATCAGTTGGAGCGATAGCACTTTTAATGGGCAAAGTAATATTTCAGGCTTAACCAATGGAACGTACTCTGTGGAGGTGCTAGATGCCGCCAACTGCCGAGTACAAGGCGATATAGATATTGTGGCAGCCCATCCGTTGCCTACTTTTAATGTGAGTTTTGACCAAGCTGTTTGCCAAAATGAATGTGGCACTATGGTCGCTAATTACACAGGAACACCCCCGTTCAATTTGAACTATAACCTTCGATTAGGCTTGATTAGCGTGGATTTGACTTACCGCACAAGTGCATTCGATACTACGCTCCAGATTTGCCCCGATGAGTTTGGTATTAATGCTGGTGGAACAGTGGGTGCTACTTTCTTTAGTATTTCTGATGCTAATTGTGTGAACCAGTTAGATGAAAGTTTTTCAGGCGATATTTTAGAGGTGGCTGTCCAGAATTTGGAAGGTACGCTTTGTCAAGGCGAAACGTTCAATTTGAATGGTACAATTTATGACGAAAGCAACCCGACAGGTATGGAAATTTTACCTGGTGCCGGCGTAAATGGTTGCGACAGTATTATTAATGTCTCCTTAACTTTTTTGCCTGCGGATACCGTCATGTTGGCACGCACACTTTGCGAAGGAGAATTCTTACTCATTGGTGGCAGTGTTTACGACGTGAATAACCCAAGCGGATTTGAAGTCATTGCAGGAGCTACACAAAATGGTTGTGATAGCATCATTCAAGTAGCGTTGAATTTTTTAGATGCCAGTGCCAGCACGAGTAATATCCTTATAGAACTTTGCGAAGGTCAAGATACCATTATTAATGGAACGCTGTATGATGCTAATAATTTAATCGGCACAGAAATACTCACTGGCGCAAGTGCCAGTGGATGTGATAGTATTGTTAATGTAATCGTAGATGTTTTGCTACCGCCAATGCGCATACTCAATAGCACGCTTTGCGAAGGAGAATTTGTGGAAATCAATGGAAATGTTTACGATGCCAGCAACCGAACAGGAACAGAGCGCATTCCTAACCCTGATGGGTGCGATAGCTTAATTGTGATTAACCTCGACTTTAGCCCAACGGTTAGTGCGATTCTTATTCCTTCCAATGATATTTGTTTTGGCGATTCCGCTACACTCACTTTTGAGTTTAATCAGACAGGCAACTTTAATGTCCGCTATTTTGAAGGAACTATTCCAAGAACACTTACTGATATTTCTGATGGGCATACCCTTACTGTAAACCCTAATGCAACCACCACTTACCGAATAGAAAGTATTACTAATGTCGGTAGTTGCTTTACATTAGGAGAGCCAGTTACTATCAATGTCAGCAATTTAGCCGTAACCGTGAACCAACAAAATGTTGCTTGTGAAGGACAGAATAATGGTAGCGTCATTTTAGAACCGAGTAGAGGGGTTGAACCTTTTTCCATTCAATGGAGCACTGGGGAAACTACAGCAACTAGGGAAAATTTATCCCCTGGCACTTACGACTTCACAGTGGAAGATGCGGCAGGTTGCCAAGTGCAGCAGTCAGTAACCATTGAAGAAGGTAACCTATTAGCCATTACTACTTCGGTAGAATCTGCTCCTTGCTTTGGCGACAGAGATGGTAGCATTACCATTGAAGACTTATCAGGCGGGACTTCCCCTTACACTATTCAAATTGACGAAACAACACGCACCATTTCCAGAGGACCCGTCGTGTTCCGCAATTTAGATTTTGGTACATTCAAAGTGGCTATCACCGATGCCAGAGGTTGTACGCTAAACGAAACCGTGGAGATACCTGCTCCCGATGATTTGATTTTAGAGCTAGGCGACAATCTACAAATCGGTGTTGGCGATAGTGTGCAACTTAACGCACTCATCAACCTAAACAACGATAGGTTAAGAACGATTCGATGGACACCCGCAACTACGTTGAGTGATTCTAGTGCTTTAAATCCGTTTGCTAATCCAACTAGAACGACGACCTACTTTTTAGTAATTACAGATGAAAATGGCTGTACGGCTACCGACCAAGTTACCATTTTCGTTTCTAACGAAAGAAAAGTTTATATCCCTAATATCTTTAGTCCAAACGGCGATGGTTCAAATGACTTCTTCTTTGTGCAAGCCGATAGAAAAGTAACGGCAATTCCTTTAGTACAAATCTTTGACCGCTGGGGCAATATGGTTTATTCCACAACCGAAATGCGCATCAATGAAGAATCAACAGGTTGGGATGGCAATTCAAATGGTACGCCGCTCAATCCAGCTACGTTTGTTTATAGAATCGTGGTTGAATTTACGGACGGAAAGTCGGAAACCATTATTGGCTCGATAGATTTATTGAGGTAGTATGAATTAAGGGTTTCACTTCAAGTTCACACTAATTATAAATTAAGGGTTTCACTTGAAGTGAAGCCCTTAATTCATAATTAAATGAGTTTCACTTGAAGTCACTTAGCGAGGGTTTCACTTGAAGTGAAATCCTCACTATGAGAAAGCAGCAACCATAAAACAATCGCAACATCCAATTTTGTTATTTCAACAACTAATGATTAGCTTTACCTACCTAATTTATTTCCCAACCATTTTTAGCAATAGCCAATGATAAAGCAAGAAAAAAATCCATCAGTTTCGAGGACAAAATACCTCACAAGACATAATAATTTGGGTGCTATGACAATTTCTCATCCAATTCAGCACATGAAAATCCTATT
>DAITMC010000086.1:0-7300 GCA_036835365.1 Saprospiraceae bacterium | reverse complement strand
GCTGTGGATGAAGGCACAGGAAAAACGTATGGCTATCACGGTTACTGGGCAAAGGATTGGACGGCACTCGATCCCAATTTTGGTACACCAAAAGAATTGGCAGAAATGGTAAAAACCGCACACCAAGCAGGAATCAGGATTGTAATGGACGTGGTACTCAACCATACTGGTCCAGTAACGCCTCAAGATGCTGTATTTCCTAATGATTGGGTAAGAACCTCGCCCAAATGTACTTATAGCTCTTACGAAACGACTACAGCCTGTACTTTGGTGGAGAATCTGCCAGACATCCGGACAGAAAGTGAGCAAAATGTGGAATTGCCAGCGCAATTACGCAGCAAATGGGAAAAAGAAGGCAGACTAGCCCAAGAAATGGCGGAGTTGAATCAATTTTTTGCTACTACGGGCTATCCTAAAGCACCTAAGTATTACATTATCAAATGGTTGACTGATTACATCAAAGAATATGGAATAGATGGCTTTCGGGTGGATACGGCAAAGCACCTAGAAGAAGACGTGTGGAAAGAATTGCGCAAACAAGCCAATGCTGCCTTTGCCGAGTATCAGCTTAAACAGCCGCGCGTACTACCTGACGTTCAGCCTTTTTATATGGTCGGAGAAGTATATAATTACTTTGTGTCCAATGGAAGAATATTTGATTTTGGAGACAAAAAAGTAGATTTTTACAATTATGGTTTCGATGCGCTCATCAATTTTGACTTCAAATCAGATGCCAGCAAAGACTATGAGACCATATTCAGCAAATACTCCAACCTATTGAATAGCCCATCATTTGAGGGAAAAACCATTTTAAATTACATCAGTTCGCACGATGATGGCAGCCCTTTTGATGCCGACCGAAAAAAAGCAATGGAGAGCGCGACCAAACTGCTGCTTTGTCCGGGTGGTGCGCAGGTATATTACGGCGACGAGGTAGCAAGACCGCTTAAAATTGCAGGAGCTAACGGCGACGCTAATTTGCGTAGTTTCATGGATTGGGAGAACATCAAGAACGATGCTAATACTCAAGCTATTCTAGCACATTGGCAAAAGTTAGGAACTTTTCGCAATCAGCACCCTGCGATAGGTGCTGGTGTGCACGAAATGATTAGTGCTGCCCCTTATCTATTCAAGAGAACTTATAACAAAAACGGCATTTCGGATGGCGTAGTCATTGGTTTAGATTTGCCCAAAGGCAGCAAAACCATTCCCGTTGCTGGTGTTTTCCAAGATGGAACAACCGTGAAAGACCATTATTCGCAATTCACTACGGTAGTAAAAAACGGCGCAGTAGCGATTTCTTCTGATTTTGAGGTGGTATTGCTTGAATCGGTGGTTAGGAAAAGGTAGTAAGTTGGCTGCGTTAATGGCTACGTTTCTTTTTTAAAGAACTGGCATTAAAAGTATGTTATAGTAATATCATTAATAGGTAACTTTGGCAGAGATATTGTTAATTTATAATATATTCAATAATCATTGTATGGAGATTAAAGATTTCAAAGATTTGGTGGTAGAATTACAGGCCGCTCTTGATATAGAACCTATTATTGCACAACTCCTAGTTACTAACGGATTTGAAAGTATTAATGCTGTTGCTAATGCTAGCATTGAAGACTTAATAAAAATTGATTATTTCAATGAAGAAATAGCAGTCGAAATTAAGCAAAGGGCAGAAGAGTATCTTTCGAGTTAATCTTTACACTTCCCACTAAAGTTAGGAAAGAAATTTAAGAAAAAGAAGATTTGATAGAAGCTTATGGATTTGCACAGAACAATAAGCTGAACGAGAAAAATCTATTGAATTGCTATAAAATATTTTCAGACACTTTATTGATAAGAAGCAAAAGAGGAAAATATAGAATTGAACAGGTTGGAGTTTTTGGAAAATCTGGATTGGCTTATATGGCTGTTAAACCAGAATTTGTAGCGCAAGAAATGAAAGTGTTTTTTCAAGACATTAATGAATTAATTTCATCGGAACTTAACGAAATAGAAGTCTTTTATTACGCATCATTTATTCATTTACAATTAGCACATATTCACCCATTTAGAGCTGGAAACGGTAGAGCTGCCAGATTAATTGAGAAATGGTTTGTTGCAGAGAAATTAGGAAGGGATTTTTGGAAAATGCCATCAGAAGAATATTATAAAAAGAACCAAGCCAAATACTATGAGACTATTAGTCTTGGGGTCAACTTTTATGAGTTGAATTATAACAAATGTATTGGATTTCTGGAAATGTTACCTAATTGTCTGAAATAAAGCACGAAAGTACAATAATGTATATACAAAATAGGCGTGACAGTAGTAAATTCAACATTTCTAGCCCGCTCCAATTTCATCTCGGATTTGATAAGTTTGAAGCCCGCAACTGCCTACTTTGCATATAGTTGACCGTTAGTGGTCAAACAGCTACCACATCTTAACATTTAAACGCAAATAAAAAAGCCCACTCAATATTACCCAACATCAGATACTGCAAACCGAGTACCAATAAGAATCATGGAAGCTGCTTGCTGTGTTTTAGGGTGCAACGGTTCTATCAACTCCACCAGAGGCAAATGTGCTTCCTTCAACAGTCGAATCCAATCGCCGATGGTGCGGAAGTACCAATCATAGGGCTGCACAAAATTGCGCTTCATTCCATTCCAACTTCCTGATTGCCAACCACTTTGATAAGGCATTTCGCCAATCACACTCAACGGATGCAAAGTCTGGATGATAAGGTGTGCTGCTGGTCGCATGATTTGAGGCAAAAAATGCAATAGCTTTTCCGTAGCCACTTGGTCTATCAACGCAAAATTAATGACCACCGCATCGAAAGTGGGTTGATTCCATACTTCGCTGTTGGCTATTTGCTCATAAGTAGCTGTAAAAAATTGACCTTGTCCTTTAGCTTTTGCATCGTCAATAAGTGCTGGAATGGCATCTACGCCTGTTACGTCCATTCCCAATGCTGACAAAGCGCGAGTGAGCCAACCTTCACCACAACCCACGTCAAGCACTATTTTAGGACGACATTGTACTACGGCATTAATAATAGCTTGATTGGTTACTAAAGTTCGGGACTCAATTTCTTGATGATTTATCGTCTGAATCCAATTTTCGGCATTGGCTTGCCAAGAATTAAGAATGTGTTGAGCGTTGGACATAACCTTTATAGTAGTTGGTAAAAAAACGGCGAATACTGCTAACGTATTCGCCGATAAATGATTTCTTTTATTTTACAGTACCTTACCATACTGTAAACATGAACTATTACTTATATTGCTGGATCAGCAGGAGTATTTGGATTGTTATCGCGCTCATTGATTGGATAAGGGTAGAAGTTGCGACTACGCTCTGCACTTGGTGCGCCTGGACGACCAAAACGGCGACTATCTTCTAGCTTCAATCCCGACATATATAGTTCGATACATCTATTTTTGTAAATCTCCGTCAGTACCGCTTCGGCAGTTTGTGCACCACTGTATGCTGGTAAGTTGGCATTCACGCCATAGATATCATCTGTTTTCGTCAATACTTTGTTCAATTCAACAATCGCTTCTGTAAGCTGACCTTTTCTAGCAAAAGCCTCCGCTCTAATTAACAACATTTCGCCTGGCAAATAAATTGGAATAGCATCCGTATCGCTTTTAAAGAACCCTTGTACTTTTACATTCGTTGCAGGATTATCCGCTAAGTAAAAGACAATTCTACCATCCGCTGGGTCGGGTGTTAGCTGGTCAGTCAAGCCGAAGTTGAATACGCCATTGTAAGTATTGTTGTTGACCAAAGAAGTCCTAAACACTGGATTTTGATTCAAGGCATCGTATTTGAATACGGAACGACTGTTTGCAGGCACTTTACCCGCTGCTTCGATGGCTTTTTCGTGGTTGCCCAACATATTGTAATAGCGTGCCAATAGAGCTTGTAGTGCTTGGTTGATGTTAATGTCTGTTCCTACTTTACTATTGAATAGTGCAGAAGGCGTTACGTTCAAAGCAGCAGCAGCTTCCAACAAGTTAATGGCTTCTTGCAACGCTTGTGTACGAGGCACAAAAGTGGTGAATTTGCCAGCTAAAAAATCAGCAGAGGTGCTAGTTTGCACAGGAACTTGCTCAAAAAATTGCGCTAAAGTACCGATAGCTAATGCTTTGAATAGATGTGCATAGGCTAATACGGCATTAGAAGTGGCAGCATCAGGAATATTACCTACGTTGTCAATTAAGATTTGGCTATTGGCATTCACAATGTTGCTTGTTGACCAAATATTACGTACAAAAGAGTTGTTGTTGTTCAACGTTTGCGCCCCTGCTTCTAATGATGCTAAATCTGCGTTACCAGTATTGATAACGAATAATTCCTTCGTAGTCATGCCATTAGCACTTATTGTTGCATACACTGCACCCGTAGCTCCTACGGAAAAAGTACGCTTCAAGCCTACCACCATGCCTAAAAGACCATCTACGCTATTGAGTACGTCCTCACTGGTAGCAGCATTAGGATTTAATAATTCTCTTTCGCATCCACTTATCATAAACAGTGGAACGATGGCGAGCAATATGAATATTTTTTTCATTATTTTAATTTTTGAATGTTTAAAAAATTGGACTTTAGAACCTGGCACCTAATCTGAATTGAATCATTCTAGGAATAGGCACATTACCGAAATCATCTCCACGCACACGGTCTGTTTGACCAGCAGAGTTCGTTTCAGGGTCGTAGCCTTCATAACTGTCTATGGAAAGCAAGTTTCTACCAATGATGCTGAAATTAACATTATTGAACGCTTTACCTACTTTACCAAAATCATAACCTAAAGCCAATTCACGAAGTTTAATAAAAGAACCATCTTCAATATGCTCCTCTTGAATACGACCACCTGTTACACCTCCAGCAACAGAGGCTACATAACCTCTTGGCAATTCACCTTTTAGCTCTTGCTCTGCCAATTTTCCATGTCCAACGTTGTTCCCTGTAATTCTGTTCCAGTTATACACATCGAATCCCCAAACTGCGTCGAACTGAACACGGAAGGAAAGTTTACCCACTGACAAATCAGACGTTAATGTACCATACCAATCTGGGTTAGGGTCGCCAATAATTTTTCTCAACTCTGTGCCACTTGGTTGCCCATCAGCATTGAATGCTGGTGTTCCTGCCAATACAGAAGTTTGTGTACCACGCTCAGGCTGTGCTAATCCTTGACCAGTAAGCAATAAACCACCTTGTGCATCTCTGGCGTAGTAAGTACCGTAAAATACACCAAACTGCTGACCGTTGATAGCAGACTGTGTACCGCCACTACCTCGAAGCGCCAATACGCCATCAATGCCACTCACCTCGTTGCGGTTTTGAGAATAGAGGACGGTCAAATCCCAACGAACTTTATTGGTAGCTATTGGCGAGCCTTGAAGCATTAATTCAAGACCTCTGTTGGTCATAGAGCCTTCGTTTGTAACAATAGAATTACCCCCAGCAGTTGGTGGCAAAGGACGTGTCAAAAGTAAATCTTCAATATTTTGGTTATAAACAGTGATGTTCAAACCGATTCTATTGTTGGCAAAAGCGAAGTCAGCACCGTATTCAAACTCGGTCATCAACTCTGGACGCACATTTGGATTAGCTAGTACGGTTGAAGGCTGAACAGCGGTTAAGCCCCCCAACTGAGCGGTCAGGTAGTTGTTGTAGCGGTCGTAAGCACCAATACCCGTTAAGTTACCTGCTTGTCCGTAGCTGGCACGCAATTTAGCGGAACTTAGGAAGCCAGAAATGTTACTATCTTTGAAGTAGTCATTCAATACCCAACTTGCACTTGCTTTAGGGTAAAAAATATTCTGGTTGTCCGTAGAGAACACAGAAGACCCATCAATACGACCAGCTAAAGTAATGAAAAGTTGGTCATCAAAGCCTATTGTTTCTTGTAAGAAATATCCCCAAATACTGCGCTCTGCAATGCTTTGGCTAGGTGCAGCAAATAAGTTAGCTGCAGCGCGAATGGTTTGCACAAAAGGTGCTAAATCTCTACCTGCTTGAGAAGTAAATTGAGATTGGCTATTTTGTATTTGATAACCCGCCGTAGTGGTTGAAGTGATTTTACCAAACTCCTTAACGTAGTTCGCTGTCAAATCATGGTTAAGCAAGAATACATTGCTGGTAGCATAACTCACATAACCATCTGGAAAGAAATCAGCAGCTACGCCTGCATAAGGCATACGTGGGCGGAACTCATTTCCAACCAAAGAGTAGGTATCATATCCTAAGATGGCATTGACAGAAAATCCTTTAAATGGATATAAGTTCAACTGCACATCTCCGATGCTTCTGTTCGTTTTCTGTGTAATATCAAACGTTTCAATTACCGTCAATGGATTGACACGCACTAGCTCTACTTGTTTCAAATTTCCACCTTCATCGCGCTCCGTGATGTCCCAAACATTGTCAATAATGAACATGGTACTGATTGGGCTAAAGAAGTTATTACCGTTGGGTAAATCTTGGCTGACACTGAAATTGTATGCCAAACCAGCAGAAACAGAAGCCCAGTCTGCCAAAGTTTGGTTCAAGCGCAAGCGCCCCGTATATTTTGTGAAGTTAGTGTTGCGGATGATACCGTCATTGTTCGTGTAGCCGAAAGATGCAAAATAATTGGTCTTATCATTTCCACCTGAAACGGCAAGGTTGCTTTCTGTACCAAAAGCGGTAGTAAAGATTTCGTCTTGCATATTGTAGCGCTGTACAGGGTACTGGTCGGTTACTAACAAGCGATTAACGGGACCTACTTTGGTAAAGCCAACGCCATCAGCGGTTAATCTAGCTTCTGGAAGTCCAAGGGTCAACAAAGTGGTCAAGCGGTCTTGCGTTAATTCCAAACGTTCATTGCCACGAACGCCAAAACGCGTAGGATGCTCTGTCATAAATACTTCTCTACGCAACTGACTTACACTAGCGGAGGTGCTAAACTCAATGGTTGGTTTTCCACTTTTACCTCTTTTTGTAAAAATTTGTACCACACCATTTGCTGCTCGTGAGCCGTAAAGCGCTGCTGCCGAAGCACCATTCAATACTTCAATACGTTCGATATCATTTGGATTAATATCCACCAAGCGGTTTTGCCCCGCTTGTAAGCCAGTGGACATCGCATCGGCGTTTAGGTTGACTACATTGGAAGAACTGTTATCCACAATCACACCATCCACAATGTAAAGTGGGTCAGAAGAGCCATTTACAGAGCTTGGTCCTCGCAAACGCACAGAAATACCACCGGCTGGGTTTCCGTCGTTCTGTAAAATTTGTGCGCCCATCACTTTACCACTCA
>DAITMC010000085.1:0-13656 GCA_036835365.1 Saprospiraceae bacterium | reverse complement strand
CATCAGAATTATAAACAAATCCGAGACTTCGCAAAGTGTCACAACCTACATAATCATCAGTAAAACAACCTAAATCTGGGTCAACCCACATCGCAAAGAAGGTACTATCAATAATTTCGATAGCCCGATTAATCAATTTATAACGCTGAAAAGTCATATCATTGATTTGGTCGTTTGTAGCATAGCTAAATGCTTGCACTTGGACTTCCATCTGAATAGGGTCTCCTCTTGACTCTGAGTGAATATTGCCTGCATCGTTGTAAATCCAGAAAATCATTTCATCTGGATATTGTGGTTCGGGGCAACCCCTAATCTCAATAATCGGATAATCGCCCTCATCTGGCTCGTAGAAACCATCGCCGTCTCTATCCCAAAAACCTGCAAGCCCTTGAGTGGTATTTGGTAGCTCAAATCGGTGAATATCAAAGAAAAATTGATTACCTCTTGCGGGCCAGCCTCTTACATTTCTTGGTATTGTCCTTACATCATAAGGTTTCCCTTCTTTAATACTAGCTTCATAATTACGCAAATGTTCATCAATTTCCTCGCCTGTCACACGGAAAAAGCGATCCCACTGCGCACAAGCAGCTTGGTCAATTGTTCCTGTTACAGGGTCTAAAGGACCAGGCCAAAAATCAGCTCTACCGCCAGAGCGACCATAGGTTTGAGCGGCTACTTTCAAATTACCTGCGGGGTCAACACCACCCAACCAAACAGCACCTGCAAAAATGGAGGATACTTCGGGCTGACCTGCCGGCACTTTAGGCACGACATAGCGCCCATCTCTGGAATTCCACCAAACATCGCCTCCAGTCAGAAGCCTTGCTCGAACGTTGTTGATAGCTTGATCTATCTGTGCCACAGCCGCATCACAATTGTTGCGATACTCTACCTGTTGTTTTTGTTGTTGTCTTTGCCCTTCTTGCGGATTAATGTAGGCAAAGCCGGAATGTAATGTACCCAACATTAGGCAAGCGAGTAAAAAAACTTTTAGTATGTATTTCATATTCAATTCAATATAGAATTTAAAATGATAAAATTTAATTAGCAGCCGCTCATTGCTTTAAGCATAGTTGCTGCCCTCTAATGCTTATTTTTTACTTAGAAATTATAAATTACGCCACCAAACATCCTTCTGGGTAAAGAGAAAAATCCTGGATTTAAAATTGCCCATTGGTATGCTGCCAAAAAGGATTCTACCTCGCGTGTAGAGTTCTGTATAGTGGCTATTTGATTTAATCCTCTAGCGGAAGCCAAATAACCATCGTCGTAAGGTGAGCCTGTTGCAGAATATACGTTTAAGACGTTTTCACGGTCTAGCAAATTGGATACTCTGACATAAGCGTTCAATCTTCCGCCTTTTGGCATTTTAAAGTCTTTATCTACTCTCAGATTCAAGGTGAATGCCCAAGGCTTGCGCGTACCATTTAATGCACCTGTAAAACCTGTACCATCTAGCTGCAATGGTTGAATCGTAGCCGTATATGGACGACCAGAAACCGCAGTAGCATTTAAGTTTATTCCAAAATTGGATAATATGTCTTTATTACCTATTTTTGGACCGTTATATCGTTTATCTGAGCCATAACGATAATCCAGCACCGCCACAAAGCGATGCCGCTCATCAAAATCTAATGGAATCAAGTTTCTGATGTTTCCTCTTGAGGTTAAACCTCGTTGAGAATCAGAATCAGAGCCTGTACCATCTGCAAATTGTAAGGTATAATTGGCTTGTAAAGAAACATTGCTGGTTCTTCTTAAATCGTAGGCCAAAGAAAATCCTTTTACCGTGCCAAAATCAATGTTGTCATAAGTGGCATATTGATTAACAATAGGCACTGGAAAGAAAGTTCTCCGCTGAATCATATCCCGTTGCTCTTTATAGTAAGCGGATAATTTCAAGGCAGAGGATGCGGACAATTGTTGCTGAAAACCCACCTCATAACTTATAGTCCTCTGCGGTTGCAGGTTAGGATTGTTACGAATACCAGTAAGGTCTGTGAAGTAGAAATAGTCATAAGCAGTAGCAATGGTGTTGGATGGCGGACGAGAGGTTAAGATGTCGTAGTGCGCAAAGAAATTTGCCTCTTCTGAAATAGGGAAAGAAAAAGCTAACCGCGGCATCCAGTTGAGCGTTGGCTCATAATCTTGAAAGGAAACCGATGGGTCGAAATCTCTACTCTTAATAAAATTTGCCACAGAGTTCACACGCTCATCTGCATAAGCCGGAAATACTAAGCCGCCAGGAAAAATTTCAATTGGGCTGTTAGCAGGCGTTCCATTAGCAAAGTACCATTGGTCGCCATCGCGGTAGGCCTGTACGGCCGAATTTCCATCATTAACATAGACTTTAAAATTGTCACCAATATTTCCAGGTCTTTCAAAGTCTGTATTAATGGCATGAAAATCAGCAGCGCCTTGAATTTCGTACAGGGAGTAAGGGTCTTTTAGCACCTTTGTGTTGGCATCATATCGCTCTACTCTCAATCCAACCCTGAAAATAATATCCCTGAATGTAAACTTATCTTGAAGATAAGCGGCTGCCAAAATAGGTCTGTTGGGCGCAACGGGGAAAGTACGCACGCCATTCGCATCTGTAGCGGTGAAAAATTCGTCAAATGTTCCGTTAAATTCATTACCAAGATAATCATAACCATAGTAATTCAAAATGCCTTGATCATTCAGTTCTTTGGCAGAGAACATACTTAAATCAAATTGGTCTGGACGCAAGCCATCCACATTAACAAAACTCGTCAAAGGCTGACCTGTAACACTGCGAATACTCCTATAAAATTTATTATCTGGATTTTCTACGATAGATAGCTCTAGTAATGCTGTTGTCGATGGAAAACCTGGAATCTGAAAAGGAGCAATAGAATCTGCATTTTCTGCAATACCTTGAATATGGTTGTTGGCTTGCTGACGCGCCACATCCCATAAGTTTCTTGGGAATACATCGTATCGTCTATTGATTCTCTGTTCATACCAAACGCCAAATTCTATGCTATGCCTTCCTTTATCAGAGCTACCTTTTGGTACGAAATCAAAAGAACTACTAGCCGTAAAGTTATATAAGTCATTGCTGTTTCTTCTTGCTAAGTTATATACCCAACCCACGTTGGTATGAAAACCCCAAGCATTTTCAAATTGATCGGATATTCTTCCATTCACGGCGTAAAAATCGTCTCTACCGATGTTTGCAGAAGCATTAGGTTGTCCGAAGAAAAATACAATACTATTAGGCACTTGGCTATTAAGCCCCTCCCCTGTGCTATTGATATCAAGGGCATTATTATAGTTAGCTAGTACAGGATTCACACTCCCAGGTGTGTATCCTCTAAGGATTTGGCGATAATCAGTATGAATGAGCGTTCCTGTAATTGGATCGAAATTAAAAGTGGGAATCCACTCAAAGTCGAAATTACCTACATAGCCATAGTCGAAATAGTTATTGCCATGTCGAATATCTCCTCTATTATTTTTACTATTTTCATAACCAAATTGTAAGGTGTAAAAGGCATTTCTGATTGTTCCTTTATTATTTTCCTCTGCTACATTACTGGAAAGACGATGTCTTAAACGAACGTTACCTCTCAATACATCATTGTTATCAAAAGGGTTATTGTGGCTATTGAATGTTCTCCAAACATGGTTTCCTGAAGTAGAGCCTCTGGAGTTGATATTCCCTTCTGGCGTAAATAAATTTTCCGTTGAGCTGTAAGCTCCTGTAAAAGAGAGGTCAATCGAATTAGTGATTCTAGCATCTATTTTGGCATTGAGGTCGTAACGCGTAAAATCCTCGAAAGGTCTTATACGCTGTGCGTTTACATCCTCAAGTGTAGCAAAATCCGCAGCAACAAAAGCAGAGCGTACACCATTACTAGAAGTTCTAGTAATCACTGGATTGGCTTCTAATCTTGCTAAGGCATCATCGGTTACTCTGAATAAATCACCAGCAGAAGGGTTATCGTCCAACTGGTAGGTATATCGTCCTGATAAACGTATGCCCAAAATAGGCTCTCCACTTGATTTTTTTGCCAAAGGACCACTTACGTTAAATCCTACTAGACGGTTGTTGTAAGGATCAAATATTTCAGAAGTTTCCGCCTCAAAGCCTCCTGACCACTTCTTATCAAAACCTTTCGTTGTAATAGAAATAACGCCCCCCGTTACGTCACCATAGCGCGCTTCCACACCACCCGTGATGACTTGAAGTTGATCAATCTCCGATTCGGGAATTAAAGCACTAGAGCCAGAAACACGAATGCCGTCAATGTAATAGTCGGTGGCATCCGTTCTGGAGCCACGTACAGAAATAGCACGTCCTTCATCTGCGGAAGATAAACCTGCTGTTGTAGCTGCGATGGCGTTAATATTTCGCAGCGGCAAGTTTCTAATTTGTTCACTGGTAATAGTTTGCCCTTGTGTAGTATTGTCTTGCTCTACTAGAGGAATACGATAACCAATGATTTCTACATCCCCCCCCAGTAGCACTCCAGAGGCTAGTTTTACATCCAGTTTATTGCTTCTTCCTGCAAAAACAATAACGCCTTCTTGTTGCTGTGATTGATACCCTGTGTAGGAAAATGTGATTTCATAAGTACCTGGGTCAATGGGGCTTATGTTGTAATTTCCATCAAAATCAGTAGTCGTTCCAGCAGTGTACACTCCGTTTTTAGTAACTAGAATGGAAGCTGATATTAAAGGTTCATTGCTATCAGTATCTGTAACCTTACCCATGAGCGAGGTTTGGGCAGAGAGAGAAATACTTAACAAAAAGAAAAATGCAAATGAGCGTAAAGTACGTGTCATAGATTTTTTGTTTACCGCATCTTGTGGATAGGATGCACTTTAATCCTTAAAGCATAACCTAACTACGAAAAGATAACTTTGTTTAAACGTCAACGAATTAAAGGTATGTTTTGTGTGTATTTTTTTTGATTAACTTTTCTTTAGTGCAATTTTAGTGAAAGATAAGTTGAAATCAAAAGAAGTTTACCAATTTTTAATTGTTAAAGTAGAATTTTCTGTATTAAAAAAATTAAAGGAAAGAAAATATCCAATCCATCTATCGAACTAGATACCTAGTAGTCAATGCCTTATTTTTTGAAAAGAATATAAACTGTTTCACCCTCCTACTGTTAATAATCAAATTTTAATGCTAAAAGTATATTCTATGACTAATCTAAAAGAAGGAGATTTGATGCCATCCTTTAGCGGGAAAAATGAATTGGGGGAAACGGTGTCCTCTGATACTTTGAAGGGGCAAAAAGTAATATTGTTTTTTTACCCAAAAGATGATACTCCAGGTTGTACCGCCGCAGCCTGCAGTCTTCGCGACAACTATGAAACATTGAAAACTAAGGGCTATGAACTTATTGGCGTAAGTCCCGATAGCGAAAAAAAGCATCAAGGATTTATAAAAAAGTATGATTTCCCTTTTCATTTAATTTCTGATACTGACCAAACCGTTATGAATGCTTTTGGTGTCTGGGGACCTAAAAAATTCATGGGGAGGGAATATGATGGCGTTCACCGCACTACCTTTGTCATTGATGAAGCAGGTAAAATTGAAAGAGTATTCACTAAAGTAAATACCAAAGCACATGCAACACAAATATTAGAAGCATTATCTTAGCTTTAACAGAATAATGTTGTAATATTACATGATAAAATAATAAAAAACGAATCGAAATGAAAAAACAACTGCTTATTCTTCTCACATTTCTATCAACCACCATGCTAATTCAAGCGCAGGAAATAGTTGAGCTTTCTATAAATGAAGAAAATCAAATGTCCATTTGGAAAGGGGATGAAAAAGACTATTTTTCTGAAATTTGGCAAACACAAGTCGTTACCAATGTAAGTAAACCTACTATGGAGATTTTTCGTCCCGATTCAGCAATAGCCAATGGAACATCAGTGGTCATCTGTCCTGGTGGAGGGCTTTATGCTTTATCCATTAACAGCGAAGGTAATGATGTCGCAAAATGGCTGACACAACAGGGCGTAACTGCTTTTGTACTCAAATATCGCCTTGTACCAACGGAAGAGGATGCGGTACAACAACTTTCTGTTGATGGTGCTGAAGTACCAGAAAAAGCAAAAAAAGTGTTGCCTCTTTCCGTGGAAGATGCCCTGAATGCAATAGACTATGTTCGTACAAATGCTAATAGCTTTGGCATTAATCCTGATAAAGTTGGCTTAATGGGCTTCTCCGCTGGCGGTGCAGTTACAATGGCTGCCACTTATAGTGCCGAGGAAAAGAACAAACCCAATTTCATAGCGCCTGTTTATGCTTGGATGGAAATAGTACCTGACTCCGAAGTACCTGTAGATGCACCACCTGCATTTATCGTGTGCGCTTCTGACGACCCTCTGAGGCTAGCACCAGCAAGTGTAAAATTATATTCTGATTGGTTGATGAAAGGCAAAATTGCTGAATTGCATATGTACGCCAAAGGTGGACATGGCTTTGGAATGCGCAAACAAAATCTCCCCTCTGATACTTGGATAGAGCGATTCGGCGAATGGCTTACGGTTATGGGCTGGATGGAACAATAGTATTTTTTAAGGATTTTCTGAACTTTAGAAGGTTTCAGAAAATCCTTAAACGATTTACTTTAATCGTTGTAAGCCCGCTTTAGCACTTTGATGCAAAGAGAAACGTTGTTCTTCTGGCTTTATAGTTAAGCATTTTTTGAACGCCTGTTTGGCTGCTTCATTTTTCGATTGTATTTCATAGATATTTCCTACTTCTAATGCTGCTCGACAGGCAAAATACCAAGGTTTATTTTGCCCTAGCGCTATTGCCTTTTGGTAATACACTAAAGCGTTATCATATTTTTTGAGTTTATGACTGGTGCGACCAAGAAAATAATACAATTCTATTTCATGTCGAGCTTGTTCCATTTTTTCATTTATTCTCAAAATCAATACATTATAAGCTCTTTGATAATAACCTCCATCAAAGAGTAATCTTGCCCTCAATACATCGGGATGCGGAGCGATACCTGTTTTAGCTTCTAAGTAAGCCCCTTCATCCGCCTCTACAAGGGCGACGCCTTTGTTTAAGACTTCTTTCATGTATCTGACGTATCCTTCTGGCCTGTTATGTACAAGTTCATGCCAAGCCAGTCGCTTATAAGTTTCTTTAATATAATTTTGTCCATCAAATTCTTTTAGGTATTGCTTTAAATATTGATCAGCATCGGTATCAAGACGTTGCAGTTTAGCTCTCCCTAGCATATAATCTAAGTAGGGAAATGGGAAATATTGCTTCCCCTTAGGATATTGCTGTAAAATTTCGATGGCTTTGTCATTTTTGCCTGTTCTCATGGCTAGATTTGCCAATACAAAAGCATCAGTAGGGCTTGATTTAGGATTTAACTTACTGTTATTCAGAATATTCCATGCAGTTTCATCATCATTACCAAATTGCAGCATAACGTAGGAGTAGTAGATGTATGTTTCTTTTTCAAAAACAAAATCATTTTTCTTGGCGTAGTTAATCACTTCTTGTATTTCGCGCTTACTTTGCTCAAAATCGCCTTGCAGATTAGAAAAAAAAGAAATAGCTTGCTTGTATGGCAATGAACTCACAAGCGCATGAAGAATACCTAGATTTTTCTTGTTAGGCATAAAATCGGGGAACTTCTTTTCGTTTTGGTCGAGCAAAGCAAATGCCCGATTAATTTCCATGAATGCCGCAATGTATCCTTCTACTTTAAGGCTCGCCAATGCCCATTGCATTCGTATATCTGCTTGTAAATAAAGATAATAAGGCGAATTACTATCCCCATTGCTGATAGCATTTAAGCGTTCTGCTTTACTTACTTTCATTTTATTGAGTTGCTCTTTGTTTTCGTCCAAATAAACTTTGAGCAAATCCATGTAATTTTCTAAATGATGGACAATAAGGTTGTTAGGTTCTTGAGAACGCATCTTCTTGAGTTGAACCTCTGCCTCTTTGAATCGAAGATCCATAATTTGATTGTAGGCTATTCGGGCGAGAGGCGTATAATCAAAATATTCTTTTCCGTGAGCAGAAAGAGACGATAAAAAAAAGGCAAATAACCATAAGTAGCACTTCATCAGGCGAAAATTTCTAATTAAAAAGAACTGGGTCTTGAAAAAGCTATACTTTATCAAGACCCAATATTACGTTTAAATGATAGGTGTTGAGGATAAATAATTTATTGAACCTCCTCTTCTTGAGGTACTACCATGATATTTGGGTCAACAAGGATACGACCACAATGCTCACATGCAATAATCTTCTTGCGCTGCCCGATTTCTAATTTAAGTTGTGGTGGTACATTATTAAAACACCCTCCACAAGAGTTACGCTCTACTGTTACAACAGCAAGCCCATTTCGGTAGTTCGTCCTAATCCTGTCATAAGCTTTCAGTAAACGCTCCTCTACGTTTTTGCGTAACTTATCAGCTTCTTTGTTGAGTTTCTTTACTTGTTTATCGGTATCCACCGTAATTTTTTCTAGCTCCAACTTTTTCAGGTCTAAATCTTTCTTTTTTGCCGCTACTCGCTCTTGGTTGTGCTTCAATGTTTCTAATTTCTTCTCTAGCACGACCTTATTTTCCTTGATGCGCTTCTCAAAAATCTTAATGTCTAAGCCTTGCAGCTCTATTTCTTTTAGTAAAGATTCATATTCCCTATTATTTTTAATATTATCCAGTTGCGAATTGTACTTAGCAATCAAACTGTTTGCTTCCTGAATATTGGCTTCGTTTTGTCTTATTTCATCTTCCGTATCTTTTACATTATTTTCCAAACGCTTTACACGCGTTTCTAAACCTGCCAGTTCATCTTCCAGATCGCCTACCTCAATTGGCAGTTCTCCTTTTAAAATTTCAAGCTCTATTAACTCATTGTCAATAAGTTGTAATTCGTATAACTGTTTTAATTTTTCTTCTACTGTCAATTCTTTCTTAGCCATATCAATTAAAATGAAAGTTATTTTAGTGCATCAAGTAAAGTAATACACAGGATTAGTGCTTACTGTTGTTACATGAGATGCAAAATTAATAAATTTTTCAGAAATCAAATCATTTAATAAATTTGAAGTAAACTGCTCGCTCTCATAATGACCGATGTCAGCGATAATAATTTTGTTGTCCGCATCAAAAAAATCGTGGTATTTGTAGTCAGCAGTGATAAACACATCTGCTTTTTGAGCTAATGCCATAGGCAACAAAAAGCTTCCAGCGCCACCACAAATGGCTACTTTTTGAACAGGATGGTTAGAAAGTTGAGTATGTCGAATACATTGTAGTTGCATTCTTTCTTTTAAGTAACTCAAAAAAGCTAATGGCGGCATTGCTTGTGGAAGTTGCCCTACAATACCCGAACCAAAGTTGGTCGTAGTGCTTTCTACATCAATTATTTCGTAGTCTATGAAAGGGCTAAATGGCGCAAGTTGTTGTTTCACTATTTTTTCATGGTGCAACGGCAATCCATATGCTAATTTTACTTGTTTGTTTACCATAAGTTGTTGATGAACGAGCGTTATACCTACATCGTTCAAGGCAGCAATGATAGATTGAGCATTATGGTTGTTGGTAAAAATATTTATTTTTTTCTGACTACTTCTAGGCGATAACAAAATGGTTTGCTCCAGTCCTAATATTGCTGCAATTTTTGCGTTTACACCATTATGATAGGTATTATCCAAATTCGTGTGAATGGCATAAATAACCAAGTTATTTTTGATGGCTTTCAACAAAACGCGCTCCACATAATTTTTACCCGTAATACTCTTAATGCCTTTAAAAACAATAGGATGATGCGCTACAACAATATTGCAGCCTTTGGCGATTGCTTCTTCTAGCACTGCTTCCGTAGCATCTAAACAAGTTATAACCCCCGAAATCTCCATTTCATAATCCCCAACAATCAAACCAGTATTATCATAGCTTTCTTGATAAATTGGTGGAGCAATTTGTTCCAAAAATTGAATGAGGTCTTTTACTTTATTGCTCATGGCTGGTATAGGCTCTACTTAAAATCTTTTGCTCAATGCTTGTTGTAGAATAGCCCTCTACAAAAGGCAAACTTTTTACTACGCCGCCTGATGCTATCACTAAATCTGCACCAACAATAGCATTAACTTGCCAGTCCCCTCCTTTAGTCAGTACATCAGGTTGAATTGCTTGAATTAGTTGCAGAGGAGTATCTTCTTCAAATTCAATCACTGCATCCACGAACTGCAAACTAGCCAATAAGAACTTTCTTGTAAGATTGTCATTGATAGGGCGATACGCTCCTTTTAGTCTGCGCACCGAACTATCCGAATTCATACCAACAATTAATTTATCGCCTAGTGCTCTTGCCTGTGCTAGATAGTGGATATGCCCATAGTGCAGGATGTCAAAACAGCCATTCGTGAACACAATTTTTCTATCTGTTAATTTCCAAACGTGAATAGCTTTAGTTATGGTTTGTAGGGTATGTACTTTGGATACTATATTTTGCCACATCATTTTTCATAGTTAGTTTTTTACTACCTTTATCTGAACTGCTAAATGTTAACAATTCAAATAAACTTTTTGATGACATTTCTCGTCCATTTATTTTTCCACAAGCTCACGCCTAAATCAAGCACCCAAGGAAATTGGCTTACTGTTCGCTGTACCAATGTGCGTGTACGCAATTCACCCCACAGTTTGTGATATAAATTTTTATCATATTGCTGCATGAATGGCACGTCGAAACGCTGCTGCTGAAAACACTGTACGGCTTGCTCTGCTGCTAATTTTCCACTATAAATAGCTTGACCAATACCATCACCAGTGGCAGGGTCAACTAAAGAAGCAGCATCTCCTGTGAGTAAAAAACGCTCTCCTGAAACTTGCATTTTTTTTGAGCCGAAAGGCAACCCAAATCCAGTGAGTTTATTTTCTAGCTGACTATTTTTTAATTTTTCAGATAAAAGAGGCGACGCATCAATAAATTCTTGAAAAGCAGTTTTTAAGTTAATTTTATGTTTTGAAATATGCGTAGAGTGCATGCCTAAACCTGCATTAGCACGACCATCGGGTAAGGGAAACAACCAGAAATAGCCAGGTAAATGTTTTTTTTGAATATAGATTTCTGTGCAATCTTCCTCCAGCCCTTCTACATTTTTATAATATGCCCTTACCGCACCCCCATAGTGGCGTAAATCCATTTTATAATTAGCTAATTGTTTATTAACCAAAGAATGTGCACCATCACAACCAATCACTATTTTAGCATTGAGTTTTAAATTTGGAGCGCATTGTAACTCAATAGTATTATGGTGTCGAACAATATTTTTCAAAGTATAACCTTGAAAAATTTGAGTATTCGTTTCCCATTTTACTAATTTGAATAATTGATAATCAAAATCTAATCTTGCACAAGTGTAGGCTTTATTCACCCATTTAATCTCGATATAATCCTCATCATTAATCCAGAAATGGCTACGCTTGGTAACACATCTTTCTGGCATCAAATCTAATGCTTGCACATAATTTGTATTAATTTGCTGCAAAGTCTTTACGGCAAGCCCTGGTATGGCATCTCCACAAATTTTATCTCTCGGAAAAGTCGCTTTATCCACCATAGCGACCCTAAGTCCACTATTGGCAAGGCTTAACGCACAAGTGCTTCCTGCTGGTCCTGCCCCTATGATGACGACATCAAAGTATTCCATCTGATTCATAAAATGTTCTCCTTATTCAAGCGGCATCAAAGATGAGCAAACATTTGTTTTATCCCAAACATTCCCCATGGCAAGTTCTGTTGTTTACAAAGAAAGTAGAAAAGAGCCTTGAATAGTTCGTTCAATATCGTCTTCCATAATAATGGTAGCCACATAAAGATAAATGCCTTGAGGTGAGGGTACTCCACGATTCATACCATTCCATTTGACTTGCGCTAAAGCTGTTGGGTGCTCAATAGCATGAACGATTTCCCCCCAACGATTGAATATTTTTAAAGAAGAGATCTGTTTTAAATCACTGTTCGATAAGATAATGAAGTCATCATTTACACCATCGTTATTAGGGGAAAAAGCATTGGGAATAAACACATGGTAGTAACTTAAATTTAATTGCACTAGGCTATCACATCCATATTGTGTTTTTAAGATGGCTTCATATTTACCTTCATTATAAAAATTAAATTGTCCTACTTTATAGCTTTCCCCCTCAAAAATCTTGGCATCTACTTGACTTACTTCGTTATCAGCAAGAGAGAGATAAATAGTTACTACACTATCACAATTATTCACAGAGCGAATAGTCTCCGTGTAAATTCCTTCTTGTGTCCATATTTTACCATGAAAAGAAAATGCTTCGTCGGGGCAAATGATTGGCGACAAAATTGCTGTTTCCACAGGCACACGATAAGCATAGGCAGTTGTCAGCCAGCAAGAGGCTCCATCTTGAATCATCACTTGATAGATGCCCTCTTCTTGTTTTGGTTGATAGGCGTAATTTGTTGCCTCAGCAATAGCAATTCCTTCTCTGTACCATTGATAGGTAAGATTATCTTCCTTTGGCACAACAAGTTGAAAATTATCATTACAGGGATGATTGATGGTTGTTATTTTATAATCAAAATCTCTTTCATCCGCTAAGATTAAATTATCAAAAAAATAGTACGTGTCTATCGAATCTCTGGGCAACTGATAACAAGAAGGACCAATCGCTATTGCATAAATGTCTTGAGGCGGCGTAATGGTAATTGTCTTTTTCAACCAATTATTCGTACCCGCAGCGGGGACGTTACCCAGTTCTATCCAATTGGTATCATTAGTAGGGCAGCCAAAGTATTGATCACCGATGCCAAAGGGAAGGTAATCACAATTAGTTGTACCAAAAAAAGTAACATTGGTAGGCGGTGAATTATCATAATTCGTGAAGCCTACATAAAATTCAAATCTATATTTTACCAGCGCTTTAAGTGGTGCTAATAAACAAGCACCTGTATATTCTTTCCAGTTAGCATTTTTGCTATTCCCAAATCGCCCATCTCTATAACCGATACAGGCTTTTCCATCTGGGAAAGGCACTGGTGGCGGCATACCATTCCAGCCCATCCAACCGCAAGTATGTAAATAGTCCGTAGTTGCTTCGGAGGCTTGAATCCAAGTATCAGCACAGTAAAGTTGACTCCAACCTCTTGGACAGCAATTATTTTCTTCAAAAGATGGATTGGGGATTAAAGAAATAGGCTCCGCCACTTTACAAATACAATCAGGGTCATTCAAATCTATTAAACCATCCCCATCGTCATCTATACCGTTTGCACAATCTTCTACTAGAAGAGGAAAAACGACGTTTCCATATGGTATCATGCTCATTATAGCTATCAGGCTTAAGAGGATGCCACCTAACACTAAGTAGCGCTTACGACTGTTAAACAAGATTTGGACAAAATTAGAGTATGGACTCATAGATTTTAATTTATCAGTTAAAGTAGCAACTTTTTTTCATTATATACCTATTTTACCGTTTCATTTTTTTGTTACAAAATTGTAAATAGCAGACTAGTATTTTGAATAGGGATTAAATTTCTATTCCAATCACAGGATAGAGATTTGCCTTACGCTAGGTTTGTTTTATAGTATAGCAGCAATAAAAAGTTAAGGATTTTTAAATAAGAAATCTATT
>DAITMC010000084.1:0-13699 GCA_036835365.1 Saprospiraceae bacterium | reverse complement strand
GGCGTTGCCCTCGACGTGTATCATGTTTGGTGGGACGATACCTTAGAACAAGAAATTGAGCGTTGCGGCGCATTGAATAAATTATTTGCCTTTCACATCTGCGATTGGAAAGTACCGACTAACGATATGTTACTGGATAGAGGATTGATGGGCGAAGGCTGTATTGACTTAAGAGCAATTAAACACTGGGTAAAGCAAGCAGGGTTCGATGGTTTCAACGAAGTAGAAATTTTTTCCAACATCCATTGGGCAAAAGATCAGCATCAATTTTTAGCGGAAATCATTGCAGCGTATCAAGATTACAGCGCATTAGAAGCTCACGTCAATTCAAAAACAATCGTCAATAAAGTACAAACAACATTAACCTAAACATAACAAAGGCGGAACAATGCAACACAAAATTGGAATTATTATGAATGGTGTTACAGGGCGCATGGGGACGAACCAACATTTACTGCGCTCCATAGATGCCATTCGCAAACAAGGCGGTGTAAAGATTAATGCTAGTGAAACTATTATGCCCGACCCTATTTTGGTGGGAAGGAGCCGTGAAAAGTTAGCTCAACTCTGCAAAATAACAGGCATTGAGAAAATGACCACCAATGTAGAAGAAGCGCTAGCAGATGACTACAACAGTGTTTATTTCGATGCTCAAATTACAGGGCATCGCCATGCGAGTGTAAAAAGAGCGATTGAATTAGGTAAACATATTTATTGTGAAAAACCCTCTGGTACAACTTCTGCGGAAGCCTTAGATCTATACCATTTAGCACAAAAAGCGGGGGTGAAACATGGCGTGGTACAAGATAAACTATGGCTACCTGGACTCCGCAAGATTAAGCGATTAATCGAAAATGACTTTTTTGGCGATATTTTATCCATTCGCGGTGAATTTGGCTACTGGGTGTTTGAAGGACATAGCATTCCTGCACAACGCCCTTCTTGGAACTACCGAAAAGAAGACGATGGAGGCATTATTGTAGATATGCTTTGCCATTGGCGATATGTACTTGACCAAATCTTTGGTAGAGTGAAAGCCGTTTCCTGCATTGGTGCTACACACATTCCTGAACGCATTGACGAGCAAGGAAAGCCTTACAAAGCTACTGCTGATGATGCAGCCTATGCTACTTTTGAATTAGAAAATGGCATAATTGCTCATTTCAATTCTTCTTGGACGGTTCGAGTAAGGAGGGATGACCTATTGACGATTCAAGTAGATGGCACAAAAGGTTCCGCCGTAGCAGGTTTAAGGGAATGCTATATTCAACATTATGGTAATACGCCAAAACCCGTATGGAATCCTGATATTCAACAACCTATTAACTTCTTTTCCGATTGGAGTAAAGTTCCAGAGCAGGAACCGATGGATAATGCATTCAAAGTGCAATGGGAATTGTTTTTGCGCCACATTGTGTTGAACGAACCTTTTCCATGGAACTTACTAGAAGGGGCAAAAGGCGTACAATTAGCAGAGAAAGGACTGGAAAGTTGGGCAAAAAGAGCATGGGTAAACCTAGAAGATTTAACTTGATATGGAAAAAGTAGCTTTAATCACAGGAGGTAGTCGCGGCATTGGGTTGGGTATTGCAACCCAATTAGCAAAAGAAGGTTGGTCTTTAGCTATTAATGGAGTTCGACAGGAACAATCAGTAGATACCCTAGATCATTTGCGCAGATTAGGGGTAAAAGTTATTTATTGTCAAGGCAACGTGGCAGATAGTATTGTTCAACAGCGCATTATCCAAGAAGTGATTGATGCTTTTGGTCATTTGAATGTCCTTATTAACAATGCTGGTATTGCCCCTAAAGTGCGCATGGATTTACTAGAGACGACCGAAGATAGCTACGATGAAGTAATGACCACTAACTTAAAAAGTGCTTTTTTTCTTTCTCAACTTGCTGCAAAAGAGATGATTAGAATAAAAAGGAATTATCCTGATTTTTTTGCGACTATCATTAATGTTTCATCTATTTCAGCGACGGTAGTTTCTACTAATCGTGGAGAATACTGCGTTTCAAAAGCAGGACTGAGCATGGTAACCCAACTTTTCGCTACTCGATTGGGTGTAGAGGGCATTCCCGTGTATGAAGTACGTCCTGGTGTAACCTACACGGACATGACGGCTGGGGTAAAGGAAAAATATGATCATTTAATTCAAGAAGGGCTTTGTGTTTCGCCGCGTTGGGGCTATCCTGAAGATGTGGGTAGGGCAGTAGCTGCTTTGGTGCGCAACGATTTTCCGTACTCTACTGGGCAAGTTATTATGGTGGATGGTGGACTGACTATTCCTCGACTTTAGGATGATATAATAACTAAATATAGCCATGATGAAAATAAAAACAAGAAAAATACTTTGGTTAGGATGTTGTGCTGTAATGCTACTAGCAACTATACTTACCTTCACTCCCTTAGTAATTCCCACAGGTATTTATCAACCAAAATTAATAGGAATGCCTTACACCCTATGGATGGGAATTTTGATGAGCATTATCATGGTGTTATTGGTGCTATTCGGTACGCTGGTGCATCCAGGAAGAAATGGAGAAACGAAAAAACTAATTGCTAAACAAGATTTTGAGGATTAGTTATTTTGGCGAAATGTTGTTTTTACTTGTAAGAACGATTGGCGAATTGCTTTCCACCAAAAATAAATGCCTACTGGCACAACAATTAACACCAATGGATTATAGTAAATGGCTTCCATAAGATCGAAGTGAATCAGATGCATAGAGGCTCGCGTTAACCCACAACCTATACATTCTTTATCCAGCAAAACAACGGATAAACAAGTGCTTTTGCCGTTATCAAAATAGCCTGCCGGTAGTAAAAATAAGACTACCGGCACGCCAATTAAAATAACAAATTGAGCAATATATAATATTCGAGCAATCATCATCTACTCGTTACTATCTACCGTTAAAATAATTGGAACACACTATCAAAGCATGAATCATTCCAGGTAAAAAACACAATAACGTTAAAATCAGGTTGATTAAAAACTTATTGTCTTCCATTTCATAGCATAAAAACACAGCCAATGGAGGAAGTAAAAAGGCTAGCACGTAAATCAATATTTTATCGTCTTCGTCAGGGGCAGAACCATCTGCCGACTTCATGGCTTTTTTCATCTTTTTTTGGGCTGCTTTTAAGGCTAACGTTTCTTTAATGGAAAGTTTGTGCCCTGTTTTTTCTTGAATAGATTTTGGTGTCAACTCAAGAAAATCACCTACGGAAAGATTTGCTAATTCCTCTAAGCCTAATCCCTCTAGGAATTGAGTGCCTTCTGACGTTGGTGCTGACTCGATGGCGCGATTAGGAAGTGCGTAAGCAGTAGAAAATGCAAGGAGTAAAACGACCAAGCTCACTAAAGTATGTTGAAGTGTTTTCATAAGAAAAATGTGTTTTGATGATAAAATATATAATTTTGAATTCAAAGATAGTACGGTTTTTGAAATAGAAAATATCCTAGATTAAAAATAACAGATTTTAACAAAAAAGAAGTCGTGTACTCTTTCTTGTTTACATTGGTCAAGTGTTACATCAAAGTTAATTATTGCCAATAAAATAATCATTAAAAGATTCGAACTAAATGAAATTTTCCTTCTATTTTCGCTTCATTGTTACAAATATTAGTTCTTAAATACTTAAAAATGAGAATCTTATTTTTACTGTTGATTTCTACTACTTTAGTTTATAGCCAAAAGGATAATTCACTTCAGCAAATACTCGAACAATACTCCAATCATTTTGATACTATATTTAGTCAGCCACAAAAATATCAAGCACAAGTCATTTATACTCAAATAGATAGAGATGCACAAAATAAACCTACTTTCACTACTTACACCTTGGGTTTGGATGAAAACCGCTATTTTTATCCTGCTAGCACGGTAAAAATGCCCATCGCCTTTTTAGCTTTAGAAAAAATTAATGATTTGGATATCATTAATTTAGACAAGTTTACTCCCATGCGTAATGGCGTGGGACGACCTCCACAAACAGAAGCCAGCGTGGACATCACTTCAAAAAATATGTTGCCTAGCGTGGCACATTATGTCAAAAAAATATTTGTAGTGAGTGATAATGATGCCTTCAATCGGCTTTACGAATTCTTAGGGCAGGAAGACCTAAATAAAGCGCTGATAAATAAGGGTTTCGATCACACCAAAATCGTTCATCGTTTATCTGTTTCGGGCTATGGAGTGGAAGACAATCGCTACACGAACCCTGTGAGCTTTTACAAAAATGACCAACTCCTTTATCATCAAGGACTTAAGTATAGTTTTGACCGTAGAAAATGGAATTTAAAAGACGATATTCGAGGCAAAGCACAAATGACAAATGACGATAAAATCATTAATGAGCCTTTTGACTTTAGTACTAAAAATTTTGTATCGCTAAAAGATTTACATGACTTACTAAGTGTGGTAATATTTCCAGAGGCATTTGAAGAAAGACAAAGATTTCGATTAACTCCAGAAGATTATACTTTCCTGTATAAGGTAATGTCCGAAATGCCTAGAGAAAGTAAGTACCCGGATTATAGTAATGAGCCCGACAATTATGTTAAATTTTATATGCACGGCAAGGATAGCATCCCAAATCATATTCGTATTTTTAATAAGGTAGGTTGGGCTTATGGTTTTCTGACCGATGTTTCCTATGTCGTTGATTTTGAGAAAAATATAGAGTTTTTTCTAACTGCCAGCATTCATGTAAACGCAAATGAAACGTATAACGATGGTGTTTATGAATATAACGAAACAGGCTTACCTTTTTTTGGCGAATTAGGGCGAGTAATATTTGAACATGAGCAAAAACGAGTAAAAAAGAACATTCCAAATTTATCTCGCTTTAAAATTGAACAATACGACTAACAGGTGTTTAATTTGTTTTAAACGCTCTGAAAATCAAGGATGATGCTTTTTGCTGTAGGAACAAAAGTCAGGTTAAAAAACACTGGTGATGAGGGAGTTATCACAGAAAGGCTAAGTGATGATATGTTTACCGTCTATCTTCCTAAAATGGATATGGACATTCCTACCTTTGAGAGTAATTTAATACGATTAGATAAGAATAGTGGTAAGTCAAATGCGCATTTTGTGAAAGGCAAACAGGCAGTATTGCCGCCTAAGCCAATTCATGTACCCATTGATACACAGTACACCCTATTGAGTAGTCAAGGCATACTCCTAGCTTTTGATCCTCAGTATGATACAGAAAAAATAATCACTCATTTTAATATTTATCTTATTAATGCTACACACTCGGCAGTTCTTTTTTCGTTTGAATTGAATTTCAATGAGCAGCCCCCTACACTTAAAGCGAACGCAAAGCTAGATCATGTTTCCTTACACCCATTGGGTATCATACAATATCAACAGCTCAATGATGCACCAACAGTACAATTAAGTTGTTGGCGCATTACAACGCAAGGCACAGAACATGAAATTAAAAAAACATTGCGGTTAAAGCCCAAGACGTTCTTTTCGACTATGCTTACTGCTCCGTTATTGAATAAGCCCACTTATTTATTCTCACTTATTGAAGATTTAAAGAAGGAGGCTATTGAAAAGCCTAAAAAAGAAACAGAAGATTTGGCGTTGTACACAAAAAAGAATATGGCTAAAAATAGCAAAAGCCTAAAACACGGTGTGCTAAAACCTCATGAAGTAAAGGAGTATGCCGAATTTGTACCTGAAATTGACTTACACATTGAGCAACTAGTTACCAATGTAGGAAAAATGGATAAGGCTGACATTTTGCGAACGCAACTCAAACATTTTGATTTTTTCTTGGAAAAGGCAGTACGACTAGGAGTAGAAAAAATATTCATTATTCATGGTGTCGGAACAGGCAAATTGAAGGAATCCATCGCTAGTCGCCTGATTCGACACCCTTATGTAAGCACTTTCAAAAATGAATACCATCCGCGCTATGGTTGGGGCGCAACCGAAGCGACTTTGGAAGCATAAATCTTTATACCTCCTTCAATACTTCTGGCAACATTTCCCCAGCAGGAATGAATTTCATAGAAATTGAATTAACACAATGTCTTGTGTTTTTTGCCGTGAATCGTTCCCCTGAAAATACATGACCCAAGTGACCACCACAGTTGTTGCAAAGAATTTCCACCCTTCTACCATCTGCATCGCGCTCTTTTTGTACTGCACCTTCTATTTCGTCATCAAAAGAGGGCCACCCACAACCTGAGTTAAATTTATCTTCAGAACGATATAATGGGAAATTGCAACGACGGCAAATGTAAGTTCCCGCTTGATAGAATTTATCATACTCGCCAGTATAAGGTCGCTCTGTTCCTTTGTTGACTATGATGCGTGTTTCTTCTGTATTTAATTCGTTGTATGGCATTATTTTTGTTTTTATATGTTAAATTTCGTAAGTAATTTCCACTTCTGGTGTTATCGGATGCGCTTGGCAAGTTAAGATAAAACCTTGCGCTACTTCATCATCATCAATAGCATAGTGAACATCCATCTTGACTTCGCCGCTTATCGTCTTAGCTAAGCAAGTGGAACAAGCCCCTGAAGTGCAGGAATAAGGGGGGTCAAATCCTTCCTTGATTAAAGTCTCTAAGATAGTAGCGTTGTTATTAATGCTTATTTCTACTACTTGGCCGTTTAAATGCACTTTTACTAAAGATGTCCCCTGCGTTTGCACTTTATCTTTTTCTGCAATATTGGATGTAAAATGCTCTACATGAATGTGTTTAGTATCTATTCCTTGATTTTTCAAAGCGCGCTCCACTGTGGTAATCATGTCGCCAGGACCGCAAATGAAATATTCTACTTGCTCACTTCTGGGCGGCTGCTCCATTAAGAATTGCTTTATGACTTTAGCATCAATCCTACCCACTTTGCCTGTCCAACTTAAAGTGCCTTTTGAAAATAAGCTGCCCAGACCTTTCGATTTTTCCCGTTTGGGTTGACTTAATATATGCTCCATAACAAGTTGTCCTTCATAACGTTGTTGCAATAGGTCTAGTTCTTCTTTAAAAATAATACTTTGCTCGTTGCGATTACCATAGAGTAAAAACACAGTGCTTTTAGGTTCTTGCTCCAATACTGTTTTCAGAATTGACATTAGCGGTGTGATGCCGCTACCTGCACCAAAAAGATAGTATGTTTTCTTTGCCTCTGGCTGAAATGGAGTATAAAAAGTACCATTAGGAGGCATTACCGCTACGGATGAGTTAGCTTTGAGTTGGTCATGAATGTAATTAGACACGATTCCTTTTGGCACTCGCTTTACCGTTACCGTAATATCCTCTTCCAGTGGACTACTCGACATGGAATATGCCCTCCGCTCCTCTTTGCCGTTGATCTCAAAGCGTAAAGTCAGGTATTGACCAGCTTGATATTGGAAAGTATCTTTTAAATCATTAGGTATTTCAAAGGTTACGGTGCTTGCATCTTCCGTTTTGGGTGTAATATGTTTAACTCTTAGGTTGAAAAATTGATGATTGGACATATTGTTCTTCAATTCGTTTTAAATAATTTGCTTAGCGTTGTGCTTAATGAATAACGCTACTATAAATCATTCCGCTAAAGAATTGTTTATGTAAGCTAATTTTAGATTTTGAAAAATAAATAGAAATTACTTTCTTATAATAAAGTGAGAGGTATGGAAAAAAGAATCAGAGTAGCGGCAAAAGCTATTATTGTGGAAGAAAATCAGCTTTTGTGTGTAGTGAAACAATCAAAAGGTAGAACCAAGCACTTATTGCCAGGAGGGGGGCAACAACATGGCGAAACGCTGTATGATACCTTACGACGCGAATGTTTGGAAGAACTTGGCGTAGCCATTTCTGTGGAGCAAGTGCTATTCGTGCGCGAGTTTATTGCCAATAACCATTACGAAAGAAACCAGTTACCAGATTTTCATCAAGTAGAAATTATGTTTAAATGTATATTGAAAGAGCCGATTGATGAGCAATTCTGCACAAAAAGTAAAACCTTAGACCTCAACCAAATTGGACTAGTTTGGATGCCTATTGAACAGTTGCCTCATTGCTGTTTTTATCCTCAACAACTCATTCCTTATCTCACTAAAATGCCAATGCAAACACCTATTTACATCGGTGATATTGATTGAGTTCATTCAAATTATCTTAGCGTATGTTTTTAAATTTTGCGAACTGATTTTCAACGATTTGAGGTTCTGGCTAAGGAATCAAAATTGAGCTTGGCGAGCCAAGTGAAGTTTTTATTCCGACGCCATGGTTCTTTAATCCTTGAAAAGTAGGAAGTACCATGGTGAATTGCGTTTTAATTTTCAGTATGACAATTTTACCCAACTAAATTTCCAAACATACGCTTACCTTTGTTATGCTATTCAAATATTGGGATAGCGGTAATCTACTGGTGAATTATAATTTTTAACGTTACTGAACGAATACATCAGTTCAACAAGTAAATAACAGCTAAACATTATCAATTATGTCGTTTGAAATTGAAGGAAAACTACACAAAAAATATGAAATGGAAAGCAAATCTTCTTCTTTCCAAACTCGAGAATTTGTGATTGAAGTAGATGGTACTTATCCTCAATATGTTAAATTTCAACTTACACAAGACCGCTGTAGTTTAGTAGATCCCTATAAAGAAGGTGAAGTCATTAAGGTTTCTTTTGACCTTCGAGGCAGGGAGTGGCAAGGCAAATATTTCACTAACCTCAACGCTTGGAGGGTAGAAAAATCAAGTGCTGCAAAGCCAGTAAAAGCAGATGACGATTTCCCTATTCAGGATAGCTTTCCAACAGGGAACGATGAGCCTACGCAAAATTTTAACGACGACTTACCTTTTTAGATAAGCGTTTTAGGTTCTCCTTTAGTTTTTAGCGTTATTCATACCTATGGCTGTTTTTTACATTACCAGCTGAATCTCTTATGGGCTATACTTTCTTTAGCGCAAAAAATCCTTCTTGTCTTAATCTATCTTCTTATACTTAAAGTTCTTGCAAATTAAATCGCATATCTAATTAATTGATTAAAAATAAATTAGCTGTTATTTAAAATAAAATTTATTTTTTTCTAGCCGTTAGAAACCTTATATTCACCTGTTCTTTTTTTCTGGTAAAATTAAATAAAGTAATCAAATAACGGAAATATTTATTGATTATCAATTATTTAGATATTAAAACTCATTTTAATTCAATTAAACATAAATTAAAAAACAATTTTTAGAAACCTTAACTTTAAATTTAGCTTGGTTTCAATACCTATCTACTTACCTATAAATTTGTAATCGTAAAGAGGAGAGAAAATAAGTGTAGAAAAAAGTTCTTTGAGTAAGAAAATTACAAAACATACTATTAGGAAGCAATTTTAATTTGCCACATAAGATAAGAATCGGTTTTCATCTATGTGTTTTTAAATATCGCTTTAAATTCATGTAGGTCAAGTGGGCGGAAATAACTGAGACCGCCCAACTTTAAAGGCATCAAAGATTAAGCTAAAGAACTGTACTCAAAGGTGTTTTGTGTGTGTGTTGCATTGTCAATATGAATGCACTATGTCAATCTGGAGCAGAGGACTTTTTTTAGTTGATGCTCCAGTTTTTTTAGCCAATACAAAGCCAATGGTAAAGACCAAAGGCACTTAAGATAAAAACTGGGGAATTGAAATCTGGCTGCAGTAATGTAGTTAGGTGTGAGGTAGGAGTTGACGGGTACTGAAGCAGTGCGTACAATAGAGGATCATTGCATAAGTTTAATTTGGGAACAAATGAATAAGTTTTCGTTAAACTCCTACTTTTTTATTATTTCACTGGAAAATGCATACTAGTTTTGATTTTGACATAACTGGAGTATTTTATCTCAAAAATGGATTACTATCAAAAAGCCCCCCTCGAAAGAGGGGAAAATTATTAAAAAGTTCATGGGATTTTGGGTAAACTAAGTTTAGGTAAGTAAGCAATGGCTATTATTAAGCTGAGTAGGAAGCTACTCGGCTTTTTTGTTTTGTCCTAATTTGGTAAATCACTCGTCGAAAAACAACAACTAAAATCCTATTCCCACCGTTTTATTTACAATAGGAAAGTAGATTGAAAATTAGCATAAATATATTGCTTAATTCCAAAGAGAAGCCAAAGCAAATTTGGAATGTAATAGCTATTATGCTTATAGTTCTTATTTAAGGTTTGTAATTCAAAACGTAGAATTTATGTGGTATCCCATTAGTTTTTTGGCAACGAGTGCTTTTTTAGTACTGTGGTTCTATTTCCAAGAAAGCTCGAAAGCAGCCTACTTATTTCGCCAAATGACCTTATTCAGTTTGGCGTTTTATGCAGTCACCATTGGTGTTGCTGAGTTGGAATGGACTCAAAAATGGGTTATCTATGCTAAAGATTTAATGACCATAGCAGCTGTTGCAGGTTTTTTCGCGCTTATTCGAAAGCAAAAATTCTTATTTTGGCTACTTTTTCTATTGTTCATCAGTATTTTTGTTGCTTTTTACAAAAAAGAGTTACCTATCAAGTCTTTCAAAACCACTGAAGTTACGCTAAATCAACTGGATAAGAATGGTGAATTACTGCTTGAATTAGAAGAACTTAGTACGATTCAACCTATTGTTGCTCAATATAATTTAGAGATAGCCAAAGCCTTTTCCTTATCGTCAGAAAATGAGCCATTAACAAATTGGTATATTGTAGATATTCCCACTACACATGAAAGTCAATTGGATGTTATTGCCTCAACATTAAAAGCATTGGGTGCAAATGTCGAGCAGAATGAAGTCATTCAGGTTAATCCTATGGAAGCTAATACCATTAACAGCATCAATAAAAAATTTGGTGTAAACGACCCTGGTTTAGAGCATCTTTGGGGTTTTGAAGTCATGGAAGTTGACCGCTTGTACACCACACTCAGCAAAGGCAAAATAAAACCGCAAAAAAAAGCAACCATTGCTATTCTGGATACAGGTGTGGATGCCGTACACGAAGACTTAAAAGCAAATTATATCAGTACAAAAACCGCCTATGATAGAGACGAGCGCGGACATGGCACTCATTGCGCGGGCATTGCTGGAGCAGTATCCAACAATGGGCTTGGTGTGGCTTCCCTTGCGCCTAGTAGTGATTTTGTGCAAATTACAAGCATTAAGGTACTCAACAATTTTGGTATGGGAACGCAAAAAACCATTATTGATGGTATGATTGAAGCGGCCGATAAAGGCGTAGATATTATTTCTATGTCATTGGGCAGCTACTCTACGGATGAACGACAAAGAGCTTATAACCAAGCGGTTAAATACTGCAATCAAAAAGGTGTTATTGTAGTTGTAGCAGCAGGCAATTCCAACATTGATGCACGTTCCTTTTCACCTGCCAACAGCGATGGGGTAATCACCGTAAGTGCTATTAACCCTAATTTGGAAAAAGCCAATTTTTCCAATGAGGTCAATCATTTGAAAATGGGATTGGCAGCTCCTGGTGTGAACATTTATTCCACTATACCAAAAGACAAATACGCCAGCTACAATGGCACTTCTATGGCAACGCCTTACGTAGCTGGTTTAATCGGCTTGATGAAATCCATTCGTCCTAGCTTGACTACGCAAGAAGCATTTGATATATTGAACTTTACAGGCAAAGACACAAATGATACCGAAAAAACAGGAAAGCTCGTTTTGCCTTACGCTGCCATAAGCCAACTGCTGGATTGATGATAACTTATCCGCCACATCCACCACATCCGCTACATCCACTATCACCTCCACCAGCATCACTGGTGGAAACGGTATCCATAGTATCAGTGAGGCTTTCAAAGAGTTCTTGCAAAAATTCTATTACTCCACTAGGGTCAAATTCCTTTCGCTCTTTTGTGGAAATTCGATAGAATGCGCCAAAATCATAGGCTTCTCCTTCTGAGGGTTTCTGCTGTAATTGATACATTTCCTCTACCAAACTTGCGTCTAAAGTAGGTAATAGCAAGATGTTTCCCTTTATGGGTAGTACTTTATTGGCTATGTGTTCAATGCTGAATTGCTTAGCTTCGACTTCGCGTTCAATGGTACTAAAAAATTCGCGAATTTTTTGTTGTAACACCAAGCCTTCCTTGTTCAACACCCTCAAGCCAATACCTTTAAGCAATATATTTTGCTTGAAATAGGAAGCCAAGCGTTCAGAATATAGATAGTAATATTTATAGTCAGTGCCACGTATTTTTTCATAAGCTATTTTTATTAAATTCATCAAGCTGATGTTCAATGTAGCATCTTCAGTAAAAGGTTGTGTTAGTATAGTTTCGTGCTTTAGAGGCTTATAGTTTAAAAATTGCTTACCTCTACACACAAACGAACTATCTTCAATTCCTTGCTCCGCAGAAAGGTACAATACTTGTTTAAGCAATAAATCACTGAAGGTCAAACGAACAAAATCTTGGATTTTCCCTTTTGGAAAATTCGCAATATAATGCGTTTCTGCTGGCGTTAACTTAGATAATATTTCGCTGAGCATAGCTTGATGATTTGAAGTAAAGATATATTTTTTCTGACCAAGCTAAGAATTTTTTGTGCCTTGTAGCAATACCAAAAACGATATAAATGTTCATTACGTTAAGAACAGCAATGAAACAAAATAGCAAACGTTCAGTCCAATTATTGGATTGGCGTTAATCCTTCTAAAATATTCAATATTGATGATAACTAAACGCTTACTACTACTCCCAGTCTATCTTTTATTTTCTGTGTTTGCCTCTGCACAACTTGATGTTTCCATCGGTAGTTGGAAAAGTTATCTTCCTTATCGCCAAGGCAACTATGTTACCCAAAGCAAAGAGCGCATTTATTATGCCACCGAATTTTCGGTGATGGCTTTGGATAAGTCCGACTTCGCCGTACAATTAATCTCCACCGTTAATGGATTGAGCAATACTAGCATTCAACGCATTAAATACAATCCGCTTGGTGATATACTCATTATTGCCTATACCGATGGCACTATTGATTTGGTGAAACCAAACGGCATTTCTACCCTTAATCAAATTAGAAATTTTAGAAATATTATTGGTCAAAAAAACATCAATAATATCTTCATCAAAAATGATTCTATTGTTTACTTAGCCACTAGTTATGGCATCTCAAAACTTAGTCTTTTCAGCGAACGCTTCAATTTCAGTACATTTACAGGCATCAATGTAAATGATGTCGCTATTTATGACCAACAAATTTTTTGTGCTACGGATGAAGGTATTTACACTATCGCCGAGAACAATCCTTTTCCAGAGAACTTTGGTGCATGGCAACGTCTTGACACCAATAATGGATTCCCAGAAGATTATACCTGCAAACACTTAACTATTTTTCAAAATGTTTTATACTTGGATATAGACAACACTTTGTACAAATATACACCACAACAACTACAAGCCATTCACACAGAAGCCAATCACCGAATTGCTTATCTTTCCACAGAAGGTGCTAAAGGTTTATTAGTCGGTTGGACACTTGGCACACAAGCACAAGGTAAAGTGCTCTATTTCAATGCACAAGATAATTTTGTTCCACTACCCAACGATTGTGTATTCAATCCATTTTATGCTGTGGAGGACAATCAGCGCGAAGGCTTCATTTGGTTTGCCGACCAAAAAAGGTCATTTTGGTACTTGGAAAATTTACAAAGCAGCAACTGCAAATCATTAAACATCAATTCGCCTTATTCTCATCATGTCTAT
>DAITMC010000083.1:0-13889 GCA_036835365.1 Saprospiraceae bacterium | reverse complement strand
TGGAGCAGTTGGTAGCTCGTCGGGCTCATAACCCGAAGGTCGTAGGTTCGAGTCCTGCCGCCGCTACAAGTAAAGTTTATAATTATCTAGTTTATAGTTTTTTATAAACTTTTATTTTTTGTGTTCGGTCGTCTTATTGTTAATGAACCTTGATTGAATGTTCTACTGGGTTTCATGTCCAGTTTTACAATCTTTTAATACTCAAAATGATTTGAAGGACTGAAGGTTGGTGGAAAGGCTAAAATAATTCATACTGCCAGCTAAATGAAATACTCCTTGCCCATAATCTAACCTAAAACGATTCACTTTTAAGCCAACGCCAAAGCTAAAACCAGCCAAACTTCTCAAATTAGCTACTTTCAGTTCTTGCCCACGAAGCACATTATAGCCAAAGCGCAATCGAAGATTTTCTGCTTTGCCCAGAAAGAACTCTCCATTGAAAACGAAATGGCGAAAAAAATTAGTGAGTTGTACATTTGATTGAGGCGTATCATCAAAGCCACTGATAAAAAAGGTGTTTTCTCTATTCGTTGGGTCATCGTAAAGAATGTTCCAGCGATTGAGGTAACGATAGAGTACAGAAAATTGAAAAGGCAGATATTTTAAGCGCTTGGATAAACCAAGTTGAGCCTCATAAGGTAAAGATTCTTTCCTCTCGGCATAGGTGGAAAGTTGTGTGCCTATATTTCTAAAAAGTAAACTCAAACCAATATTTCTCAAAGTGTCTTCATAAAATAGACCTAAATCTCCACTAATGCCAATGGAGTTGTAGCTTTCGAGTTGCGAGGAGATGAATTTCAGGTTCGCACCTAAGGAAAGTCTATCGTTCAATGTTTTTCCTGCACCAAGTACAAAGGCATTTTCAGTCGCTTTAAAGTTACCCAATAAATTACCAAATTCGTCCGCATAGGTAAAATCACCATAACTAACATATTGAAAACCAAAGTGTAACGAAACAGATGCTTTATCTAAGTGATGCCCATAGCCAGCGTAACCATGTTGAATGCCGTCCAACAAAAAACTATGATTAAAGGTTATCTGTTGATGCATTTTTTTATTTAATAGTGCGGGATTGGCAAAAGCTAAACTAACGTCTGCATCTTTTACACTGATTAAATGCTCTCCTAGTGATGCAAGCCTTGCAGAGGAAGGGAAATTAAGAAATTTATATACATTATCACCTCCAATTTGCGCCCACAAATTGGTTACTATCCATGCGTTGATGAAGCTAGTGAGGAATATTCTTTTCATGTATTTCATCTTGTCTTTCCTTTCGATAGAAATTAAGTAGGCAAGCATTAAGGCGTTGCACTATTTATTTCACAATTTTTGGACATTTCAAGTCGCCAAAATAATACAGTAAACTTACGCCTGCGGACACATAAGCATCGTTATTGAAAGCATTTCCTCTTTGATCGCCAGTTTGGTGGCGTTCGCTCACGCCGCCAATAGGGATAGAGCGGTTGGACATGGCAGCAGCTAACGGACCGCGCAGATTGCTAATATCATCTGGGTCTGCATAAATAGTGCTGACATCATCCAGATAATCTGAGAATAAATAACGCGCACTAATCTCAACATTAATACTCCAAACACTATTCAGCGATAATTTGATGCCACCACCATAAACTAGACCTAATTGGGTAGAGTAGTATTCCTCCCCTCTAAATTGCCCTTCTGTGCCGAGTGGTCGAAGTTCAACCATTTCTCCTTCATACATCGCTTTGGAATTGAAGTTGTAAACATTAAACCCTCCGAATAAATAGGGCGTAAAAAACTCATCACGGCTACCATGAATATAAGGCATGAAATTAAATTCTACTTGAGTAGCAGCCTCCAAAATATTAGATTGAAAACTTAAATTACGCGAGCGTTCAAAAATATTTTTAGCCTTGGCGTCATCCGCACTAATCGTACCATAATTACCTGAAAATTTGAGGGCAATTCGATCGTTAAAATTATATCTGAAAATTGCGCCAGCAGCAAAGCCAGGATTACCAAGTGAAAAATTGGTATTGAGGTCACCAAAGTAATGCGATGCCCCTAGCCAGCCTCCAGCTTCCCAACCTTCTTGGGCTTTACTCACCGTAAATGAGGCGAGAAAAAATAATGTCAATAGCACGAAACGATTCACAGGAAAATGTATTATGGTTTTATATCAGCTAGTATCCTTAGTTATCTAGCCTATTTAACTTTGTTGCTTGCTACGCATAGCTTAAAACTTCTCGTTAAACGGCGAAACGCAGTAATGTAGTGTATGGTTGCCTTGTTTTAGAGTTTGTCTTTCAAAAATTGTCCTGTATGAGACTCAGTAATTGCTAAAATGCCTTCTGGCGTGCCTTGATAAAGAAGGTTTCCTCCTTTTTTGCCACCATCTGGTCCTAAGTCAATCAACCAATCTGCTGATTTAATCACTTGCAGGTTATGCTCCACCACCAACACCGTGTGTCCTTTTGCTACAAGTGCATTGAGCGCATCTAAAAGTTTTTGCACATCGTGAAAATGTAAGCCAGTGGTAGGCTCATCAAAAATAAAGAAAATATTTTCTTCTTTACTCTCCTTTCCCAGATAAGAAGCTAGTTTTACTCGCTGCGCCTCACCGCCCGAAAGTGTACTAGAGGATTGACCTAGTTTTACGTAGCCCAAACCTACATCTTGTAATGGTTGTAATTTATTGATAACGTCTTTTTTCTTAGCAAAAAAATCAATCGCCTCATCCACACTGAGTTCTAGGATGTCAAAAATATTTTTGTTCTGATATTTAACTTCAAGCACTTCTTGTTTGAATTTCTTACCTTTACAGGCTTCACATTCTAAACGAATGTCCGCTAAGAATTGCATCTCTACAATTTGCTCTCCTTCCCCTTTACAAGTATCGCAGCGACCGGCATCTACATTGAAAGAAAAATGTTTGGGCGAGAACCCTCTAATTTTTGCTAACTGCTGGTCAGACATTAGTTTGCGTATAGCATCATAAGCCTTTACATAAGTCACTGGATTAGAACGAGAAGAACGACCAATGGGGGCTTGGTCTATCATTTCAATTTGTTTGATTCTATGCAAATCGCCCGTCAATAATTTTTGTTCACTCTCTTCTTGAGCACTGGTGCGCTCCAAATGTTGCTTTAAATTGGGGTAAAGAATTTGCTTGACCAATGTTGTTTTTCCACTGCCCGAAACCCCTGAAACAACAGTGAGTGTATTTAATGGAAACTGTACATCAATATTTTTTAGATTGTGCATTTTAGCCCCTTTCACCCAAAGGGAATATTTTGATTTTCGACGCTGCTTTGGTATAGGAATACACATAGCGCCATTCATGTATTTGGTGGTTAAGCTATCTATCGCTTCGGAGTAAATTTTTTCGTATGCCCCCGCAAAAACTACCTTGCCTCCATGCACACCTGCTAAAGGACCAATATCCACTAAGTAGTCTGCATTTGCGATGACATCTTCCTCGTGCTCTACCACAATTACGGTGTTGCCTAAATCTCTTAGATTGCGTAAGACCTCTACCAATCGAGCAGTGTCTTTTGGGTGTAATCCGACACTAGGCTCATCCAAAATATACATAGAGGCAGTTAGGTTACTGCCCAATGTACGAGTTAGATTAATGCGCTGAGTTTCGCCTCCTGATAATGTACCCGATGTTCTATTAAGTGTCAAGTAGCTCAACCCTACACTGGTCATAAAGCGCAAGCGATTTTTAATTTCGAGCAGCAAACGCTTGCCAATATTGAGGTCTTGTTCATTCAACTTCAATGAATCGAAGAAGGCTAATAGCTCATCAATCGGTAAATCAATTAAATCGGTAATGGCGTTTTCTTCGATTTTTACATACATCGCCTCTTTTCTTAACCTGCCGCCATCACAAGTAGGGCAGACCGTGCGTCCGCGATAGCGCGCCAATGTTACCCGACTTTGTATTTTGTAAGTTGTTTCTTCTAGTTGTTTAAAAAAGTCGTGAATGCCTTGAAAATACTTCGTACCGTCCCAAAGCATCTTGCGCTCCTGCTTTGTCAAGTCCTCGTAAGGACGATGGATAGGGAAATTCACCGTATCTGCTACCGCAATAAGTTGCTCTAACCATGAGCTACCTTTTTCCCCTTTCCAAGCAGCTACTGCCCCTTGGTAAACAGAGCGTGATTTGTCAGGAATTACTTTTTCTTCATCAATCCCCATCACTTTCCCAAAACCTTCACATTGTGGACAAGCACCGTAGGGGTTGTTGTAGTTAAAAAGTTGAGGCGTAGGGTCTAAGAAAGTAACCCCATCTAACTCAAAGCGATTATTGAAATTTTTTATGTGCTTATTGCCTACATCAATGATGCACTCGCCCACACTTTCATAAAAAGCGGTTTGTACAGAATCAGCGATACGTCTGATGTTTTCCTCGTCATTGTGTTTTACCACAAATCGGTCAATCAAAATACGGAGTTCATCCGTAGGCGCAGCTTTTATTTTTTGACTTAAATCCAATACATCACTTTCTAAAATAGATTCAATTTCATGGCGTTCTCCTCTATAATCCAAACGAGTGTAGCCTTTTTGTAGCAATAAGCTCAGCTCCTGCTTTAGGGTTCTTTCTTGATATTGTTGTTGCAAAGGGATAAATAACTGGACTTTTGTACCTTCCGTTTGCGATTGGATGAAATCTACCACATCCGAGACTTCATGTTTTTTTACTAACTCGCCAGAAATAGGCGAATAGGTCTTACCAATTCGAGCATAAAGCAAGCGCAAGTAGTCGTAAATTTCTGTTAATGAACCTACGGTGGAACGTGCATTACTGGTACTCACTTTTTGTTCAATAGCAATGGCTGGGCAAATGCCTTTAATGTAATCCACATCAGGTTTTTTCATACGTCCAAGAAATTGGCGCGCATAGGAGGACAAACTTTCCACATAACGCCGCTGCCCTTCCGCATACAGCACATCCATCATCAAGGAAGATTTTCCAGAGCCTGAAACGCCCGTTACGACTACTAGCTGATTTTTAGGAATCCTGAGATCAACGTTTTTCAAGTTGTTAGTGCGTGCGCCTTTGATGTAAATGTAATCCTTTATGTTTTCTTCTTCTTTGCTTATGCTTTCTGAAATAGTCGTCGTTTGATTCATGCTGATGTTTTGTTCAAGACCTTTTCATAACATAGAATTAAGCACTAGGGTTTTTAGCAAAAAGCAAAGGCGTATGAAAGATGGGTTAATATTTATTGGTATCACCAAATTAATAGTCGCAAAATTCCATAGAGATTCATCCAAATAAGTTGTAATTTTGGAAATATAGGCAGCTTCTATGGCAGCTAGCGCGAACTAACGTCCATAAAAAGGACTAAATAAATTATTTGCGTTCCGCAATAAAAAATACGAAGATAAAATCCATGAATCAAGAAATTAAAGCATTGCTTATTCGCGACTTGCAAATAGAAAATGTAAGCGAACCTACTTTTTCAGAACAAGAACTCTTACAATGGCTTGCCAACCAAGTAGCCTATTTGATGGAATATCGCTTAGAATTTCTGATGAGTTTGATGTACCGTCTCGATGTTTCTGAGGCTAAAGTTCGAGAAGCGCTCTCGCTTACGCAAGAAAAAGCAACCAATGTAGCCCTAGCAGAATTGATACTTCATCGGCAAAAAGAACGTCTTTTCACCAAGCAGTATTTCAAACAATCTGATATTGAAGGCATAGATGATTGTTTAAAATGGTAGGTATTTCCTATTTTTTTTCCTATTTATTCGCATATTGCATATAAATCGTTATGCCAATGAAAAATAACTTTATTCTACAATTCATGCTTACACTTGTGCTAGCCACCATTGCCCAACTATTCCTACCTTGGTGGAGTTTAGTCGTTGTGGCTGCTGCCGTTGGCTTATGCTTCAAAAACAAGGACGTATTGAGTTTTTTAGCTGGTTTCTTAGCCATTGGTTTATCTTGGTTCGTTTATGCCGCTTGGCTTGCTAGCGGTTCGTCTGCATTGCCTCAAAGAATGGGCGAGCTTTTTGGAGGTGTTTCGCCGATGACTTTGGCATTTATGAGCGCCTTTTTAGGTGCGATAGCAGGTGGATTAGGCGCACTCACTGGCACAATGGGCAGAAAATTAGTTGGATAAAACGAAATTGTACTCAAAACAAAGCGGTTTTAGGAAGGTAGTAAGATTTCAATCCTTGAAAATCAAACAAATGTTAATTTGAATGGATAAAAATAATTTCACCATCACTTATGCACAAGCCATTGTTGATCAATGGATTAACACTAATGGTATCCGTTATTTTAACGAATTGACCAACACGACTATTCTAATGGAAGAAGTGGGCGAAGTAGCCCGTTTGATGGCTAGAATCTATGGCGAGCAGTCCTTCAAAAATCCAGAACAAGCCTTGACTGCCAAAGAAGACCTAGCGGACGAAATGGCAGATGTGCTCTTTGTCCTAATCTGCCTCGCTAACCAGACAGGCATTGATTTAACGGATGCACTAGAAAAAAATTTGATAAAAAAGACTAATCGCGATCGCTTGCGTCATGCACAAAACGAGAAGTTACAATAATCAAATTTGCCTACCACCAACAGAAGCCCTTTCGCCATTAAGGAATATGTATAAATTTATGTGTTTGCAAACTCAATCGCCATTGTGGATGCCTCAAACAATATTGGATAGCCAATTGAATGTTTCTTTTTTGATAATTCCCATCCATTGGTTGTAAATAAAAATGCTGAAAATCAAGATGTGTATATCGTTCAGGTTCAGCATTAAGTTGTGGAAACACTAATTTCAATTCATCCCCTTTAGTAACCACGAGTTCAGTGTTTGCTTTTGGACTCATACACACCCAGTCAATGCCTTTAGGTACTTCAACTGTTCCATTGGTTTCAATAGCTACTTCAAACCCTTGATAATGAAACGCCTTAATCAACAGCTCATCGAGTTGTAGCAACGGCTCGCCGCCAGTACATACTACATAGGGTTTACTTTTTTGCTGTGCCGAAGGAAAAAGGGCAGCCACCTTAGCAGCTAGTTCTTGGTCAGTGTAGCGTCCGCCATTTTCGCCATCCGTACCCACAAAGTCAGTATCACAAAATTGACACACTGCCTTGTCGCGGTCTTCCGCTCTACCTGACCACAAATTACAACCCGTGAAGCGGCAAAAAACAGCAGGTCTTCCCGTATGTGCGCCCTCGCCTTGCAAGGTATAGTAGATTTCTTTAACTTTGTACAACTGGCGATTCACCCTATTTTTTAAATTGCTTAGGATAGTAAAATGCTTTTAAGGTGCCCGTGGTTGAGTTGAATGCTGCCCAATCTTGAATATTAGCTTCTACTTGCACCATGCCGCAAGTGGGTACATTATCTATGACATCGTAGTGAAATAGATTAGCAAGCAGCGTGAACGTAGGATTATGTCCAAAAAGGATGACACTAGACCAACCATTGTCCAACTGCCGTATAATATGCAAAATGGTGTTTACATCTGCTTCATAAATTTGATTGACCACCAAAATATGTTGCTCTGGTATGTTTAATGCCTGAGCAAAATGGGTAGCAGTATTGAACGCACGATTGGCGGGGCTGCTGATTAATGCATCTACACGAATGCCAAGGCTGCTAAAATGATTTGCCATCATGGGAGCATCGGATAGCCCCCTCTTGTTTAAAGGACGATCAATATCCTTCAACGACTTATCCGACCAGCTTGATTTAGCGTGTCGAATGAAAAATACGGTTTTCATCTAATTTTTTTTTCGGTACTTGCTGCTGACTAAATTATAGGCGAAATGTCAATTTCTTATGAAAAAAGACTAACATTTCGCCCTATATGTCTTGAATAGGCTTCCTACCAAGAAATATCTTCATCTTCTGTATTAAAGTCAACGCCACCGCCGTTTGCTTCATCATATTCATCGTGGCGGCGCGTAAATTCGTCGTAGTCGTAATCTGGTAGCAACTGTGTTTTTACATGATTGATTGCCTCTTCCAAACCTTCAATAAAACGATTGAAGTCTTCTTTGTACAAAAAGATTTTGTGGCGTTCGTAACCATCCCCATTAAACTTCTTTGTACTCTCTGTAAGGGTCAGATAAAAATCATCCCCTTTTGTTTGACGTACATCAAAAAAATAAGTACGCCTTTTTCCTGCACGCACCTTTTTCGAGTACACACTCTCAAATTTTGAGTTTCTCCCGTTATCCACAACGTTCTAATTTAATTGAATAATGATTTAACCTGCCTAAAGATGATGAAAGTATTTACTATTTCATCGTTACAAAAAATTCTTAACGAAGAATTAACGCTCCCAAGATACCGCTTCTTCTTAGGAATTTCTTTCTTACTTTTAATTTGACTTGAAAAAATGAACATTTTCACATTCAAGAAAAAATGTTATTGTTCATACATATTTGTAATCAAGTTTATACGCATACACAAAAGTAACGCTTTAGAAAAAATAAAAAAATATTCCCCTATGAAAAGCCAGTAAAGATAAACTTTTGACAAAAGAGAAAAAAAAAAGAAAAAAGCAATACCATGATAAAATATCGTTCAATCATCATTTTTACCTTAGCAATCATTATTTTAGCTTGTTCGCAAATGGACAATGGTGCACGCAATAACTCAAGTTCAGAAGGCGAATTGCTGGCACAGCTACATTGCACAAGTTGCCATCAGTATCCTAGCCCTGATTTACTTAATAAAGCTACTTGGAAGAACTATATTTTACCAAGAATGGGCTACATGATGGGTATTTTGCCTATGGACAGCGTGGGCGTGAACTTCATTGAACCAGCAGCACTTGACGCCGCCTTGAGTAACCCGCTATTGTTTCGCTCCTCCGCAACATTGAGCGAAAAAGAATGGAGAGCCATAAACGATTTTTACCTTAGTCAAGCTCCCGCAACACCTATTGCGGCTAAAAAACAAGCGATTCAACCCACGTTAAGTCAATTTAATGTCAAAGTTCCTAACATTGCGCTTTCACCACCAAGTAGTACCTTGGTAAAAATAGGAAGGGAACACCTTATGCTAGGCGATGCCAATACCAAACGAATCTATTTGATGAATAAAAATGCAGAAATAATTTCCGCTGCTAACACGCGCGAAGGTGCCGTTTGGGTAAATGAATTGCCAGATGGTATGGTCGTTACTAGCATGGGCTCATTTTCGCCAACGGATGAGGCAGCAGGAATTATACTTTTTTTGCCGAAGCAACAAAACAAAGCCCCTATTGTCTTGATAGACAGCCTGAAAAGACCTGTTCATACAGCGATTGAGGATTTGGATGGCGATGGTATTGCTGATTTTGTGGTTTGTGAATTTTCAAAATGGACAGGCAACTTAAGTTGGTGGAAAAATGATGGTAAAGGAAAATTTACTAGAAACATCCTACGCAATATGCCCGGTGCAACAAAAGCCTATATTCAAGACCTTAACAAGGACAATCTGCCTGACATTATTGCCCTTTTTGGGCAAGGCGACGAGGGTATTTTTATTTATTACAATGAGGGGAATGGAAAATTTCGAGAGGAGCGCGTGCTACAATTTCCGCCGAGTTACGGCTCTAGTTACTTTAATTTATTTGATTACGACGGCGATGAATTTCCAGATTTGATTTATACTAATGGTGATAATGCCGATTATCCACCTATTGATAAAGCCTATCATGGGATTCGTATTTTTCAAAACAATGGAAAAAATCAATTTAAGGAAGTCTTTTTTTATCCCTTACAAGGGGCATACGCTGCTATTCCTAGCGATTTTGACCAAGATGGTGATTTGGATATTGCGGCTATTTCTTTTTTTCCTAACTTTGAGAAAAATCCAGAAGAAAGCTTCGTTTACTTAGAGAATAAGGGCAATATGGAGTTTTCTGCAAATACCTTTCCAACGTTCTCTCGTGGGCGCTGGATTGTGATGGATAGTGGAGATATAGATAATGATGGCGATACGGACCTGATTTTAGGCTCGCTAAGTTTCGAGGTTATCCCTAAGAATGATTTAGTGGAACAATGGGTAAAAAAAGCAATTCCTTTCGTTATTTTGGAAAACACCGCAAAAAAAATTCAGTAATTAACCTAAATACATTCATTTTAGTTTTACAAACAAAATTCATTTTACAATGAAAAATTTATCATTATCACTGCTTGCCATGTTACTTACTTTAAGTGCTATGGCACAGACTATTTTTGCAGAGCAAATTGAGGCTGCTGCTGACTTTGGGCAAAACACACTTGTTGTGCCTAAATCGCCGTTGAGCGTTCAAATACTCTTCATTGGAAGCACCGATATGGTACAAACCAATGCTACCTACGGCAACCCCGCTAGTGAAGCACCTGCTAAAGAATATCACGACTTCATTGGCTTCACTGCCGACAATGATAGCGATGATTTAGGATGGATTACGGTGAACCATGAGATGATTCAATCGAACGATATGATTGGCGATGGTGGAGGAATGACCGCTTTCAAAGTGCGTCGCGATCCCAACACAGATACTTTAATTGTAGTAACCCAAACACTTGCAGATGGCAGAAAAGGCAAGTTCTTTGCCGTTGATTTTGCCAATACCGTCGGTGAAACAGGCATGAACTGTGGCGGCATTCAAAGCCCTGATGGTCGCATTTGGACAGCGGAGGAATGGATGATGAACAGCAACACCGATATTTACGGCAAAGGAAAAGGCTTCCGAGACACTTCAGATTTCACTATTCAATCTGATTTACCCAACTGGAATGACATCACTTTAAAAAGATACCAAAACCTAAACTGGATGGTCGAAGTTGATCCTCGACAAGCTAAAGCGATTAGAAAGCAGTATAATTTTGGTCGTCAGCCCTTTGAAAGTGGCACTATCAGCAGCGATATGAAAAGGGTTTACTTAGGCACAGACGCTACACCAGGTTTTTTAAGTATGTTTATAGCAGACCAAGCAGGGGATTTTTCTAAAGGCACTCTTTACGTTTACAAACATGACAGAAAGGGTTACAAATGGGTGCCAATCAATAATGATCCCACTACGATGATTCATGCGATGGATGCTTTTGTGAATAGCGGTGCTACGATGTTTAACCGTATCGAATGGTTAAAGTGCGACCCTATTACCAATGATATTTACTTTACAGAAACAGGCAGCGACCACCCAGGAAAGGCATTTCAGAGGGGTGAAGAGGCTGGTGCTGTACACGATGCTTACAGATTCGTACATGCCAAAAAACAAGGCATAGATTCGCCAAACAATCCAAAATATAACGATTATTATGGTAGGGTTTGGAAATACGATGTGGCTAGAGATACGGCTTATGTTTATTTAGAAGGCGGACCAGGCGTGAAAACGAGTAAACACCTTTCCAATCCTGATGGAATGAACATCATCACACTGAATGGTAAACGCTATATGATTATTGAAGAAGATTTGAACGGTCGCTCGCAGGGTCGTATGCCTGCTGGATTTGAAAATGTAAACAACTGCGAAATTTGGATGCTGGATATGTCTATCCTAAATCCAACTACGGATGATTTGATTCGTTTAGCCATCACGCCTATTGGTGCTGAGGTGACAGGCGTAGCGTTCACGCCAGATGGTAAGTCGTTACTCGTCAATGCACAGCACCCCGCTACTAGCAATCCATTCCCGAATAACCATTCTTACACTTTTGCTATTCATGGTTTTGATAAATTAACAGAGGCGGATTTATCAGAGCCAACAGGCAATTTTGGTAATGCAGAAATAGACAACGACAACATTTTCCATATTTATTTCAATCCAACTACTCGCATTGTTTACTTCAATCAAACTACTGATGCTGCTTTATATAACCAACAAGGTAAGCGAATAGCTGTTGTTCGGAGTGCCAACCATATGGATGTTTCATCCCTTTCAGTAGGGTACTACACTTTACAGAATGAGGCAGGCAAAAAGGTGAACTTTGTAATTCAATAAATGAGTTAATCTATTTAATAATAGAGTGTTTCGTTTTAGTCAACGAAACACTCTAAATATTTTCCTCAGCAACAAAAAGCGTATTCCTCACCATTTCACTAGGCTCAATTTTGGACATAATTTCATTTTCATTATTCATATTTTGTATAAATTACAAGCAACATAATTTCAAAACACCTTGTAAACCAACCACAAATAAGCATAAAACATTTAGTTCACACAAACTTAACATATAAGCATCTTAGAGATGCTTAATTTTGGACTATTAAGTTTTTCATTATTTCAATAGTTAAAGTTTAAATTTTTATGAAAAAAGTATTGTTTACTTTAGTTGCTGTAGCATTGTTTGCTGCTGCAAACGCTCAGACTATTTTTGCTGAGCAAATCGAAGCACCAACTGGTTTCGGTGCTAACACTTTGGTGATGCCTAAATCACCGCTTACAACTCAAATTTTGTTCATTGGTGGTACTGACTTAGTAGAAACTAACGCTACTTATGGCAACCCTGCTGCTTCAGTTCCTGCTAAGGAATGGCACGACTTCATTGGTTTTACACCAGACAAGTCTGGAGAATCTTTGGGTTGGGTTTCTGTAAACCACGAGATGATCCAAGCTAGTGACAACATTGGCGATGGTGGTGGTATGACAGCTTTCCGTGTTGCTCGCGATCCTAACACAGATACACTAATTGTATTGGAGCAAACATTGGAAGATGGTCGTAATGGTAAATTCTTTGCGATTGATTTCGCTAACACAGTAGGTGAAACAGGAATGAACTGTGGCGGTATCCAATCTCCAGACGGTCGTATTTGGACTGCTGAGGAGTGGTTCAGAACAAGCAACGGTTCAATCTATGCTAACGGTGCAGGTGTACGTGATACTGCTGATTATGTTATCAAATCTGACCTTTCAGGTTGGGATGGTGTAACATTGAAAAAGTACGAAAACTTCAACTGGATGGTAGAAGTTGACCCTATCCAAGCAAAAGCTATCCGCAAGCAGTACAACTGGGGTCGTCAGCCATTTGAAGGTGGTTCTATCACTCCTAACATGAAGCGTGTGTACTTGGGTCCAGATGCTACACCTGGTTTCTTCGGTATGTTCATTGCTGATGTTGCTGGTGATTTTTCTAAAGGTACTTTGTATGCTTACAAGCATGATAAGCCAGGCTATAAGTGGGTACCAATTTTTGGTGGAACAGATGTATTTGTAAATGCAAACACTGAAATCGCAGCTAAAGGAGCGACGATGTACAATCGTATTGAGTGGACAGCAGTTGATCCTTTGACTAACGATATTTATTGGTCAGAAACTGGTCGCGACAGCCCAGGTTCTCGTTTCCAAAACGGTGCTAACGCTGGTGGTGTAATTGATCCTTACCATATCGCTGCTGCTGCTGCTCAAGGTGTAGTAGATTCAAATGGCGTAGGTAATCCTTTCTCTAGCGATTACAGAGACTATTATGGTCGCGTATGGAAGTACGATGCTGCGAAGGATACTAACTATGTTTATTTGGAAGGTGGTGCTGCAAGCAACGATGCTACTAAGCACTTGTCTAACCCAGACGGTTTGAACATCATCCTTTTGAATGGCAAGCGTTACATGGTTATTGAAGAAGATTTGATTGGTCGTTCTCAAGGTCGTATGCCTGCTGATTTTCAAAACGTAACAAGTTGCGAATTGTATATCTTAGATATGGACATTGAATATCCAACTATAGATGATTTAGTGCGTTTAGCAGTAACACCTGTTGGTGCAGAGGTAACTGGTGCTGCTTTCACTCCAGATGGTAAGACCTTGCTAGTAAACACTCAACACCCATCTACAAGCAATCCATTCCCGCACAATCACTCTTACACGTTCGCTATTCATGGATTTGATAAGTTGACTGCTGCTGACCTAGTAGAGCCAACTATCGAATCTCGTAACAACGAATTGAACGAAGAAGCATTCAC
>DAITMC010000082.1:0-13971 GCA_036835365.1 Saprospiraceae bacterium | reverse complement strand
CTCCCCTTCAATAATTCTTTCTTAATTGCCTTAAAATATTCGTTAGAAGCTAAATTGATGACTAAGTTGCTGCTTAGTAACGCTATATCATCATTCAGTAGATTGGTAATTCTATCTCCCCAAAAAGTATATAAATCTTTGTATGTTTCCTTTGCTAATTTAGTCCCCATTTCAAGGCGATAAGGCTGCATGAGGTCAAGTGGACGCAGCACACCATATAATCCTGATAAAATGCGCAAGTGTTTTTGCGCAAAAGTCAAATCCTCATCGCTCATTTTTTCTACCTCAAAGCCTAGGTACACATCACCTTTAAAAGCTAGTAATGCTTGTTTGGCATTGTCCAAACTGAAAGGTGTTTCAAATTGATGAAAACGCTCAAAATTTAATTCGGCAATATTGTCGCTTACCTTCATTAATTGTTTTATATCGGCAGGAGATAAAGTTTTTAGCACTTCTACTAATTTATTACTATCTTTTAGTAAACGAGGTAATGTGTAGTATTGGTTGGAATGTTTATTGAAATCAAGTGTTTTAGAAGGTGATAAAAGCACAATCATGTTTTAATACTTTTGTTTAACTATTTAAGTGCATGGAACAAAGAAATGTTCTTCTAAGTTATGTAAAAGTGATTAACTGCTCAAAGAAATCACGAAGGAATATGGGCGAATACCCCAATGCAAAGGCTTTTGAAGAATCTAACGATACATCTTCAGGACGAGGCGCAGGCATATGCACTTCTTTTTGTTGAACAGCATTAACTAATGCTTTAGAGCAGCCTAGATAGCTTGCCATTTGTAGAGCAAATTCTAGTCTCGACATCCGCTCTTTGCCACCCAAATGCCAAATGCCCGATTGTTGTTGTTGCAATAATAACCAAATGCCTTTTGCCACATCCAACCCATAGGCTGCCGTACGGTATTCGTTGCTAAATGCTGTGATAGATTGACCTGCCTTTAGTCGAATTTGCCAATCTGTAAAAAAATTAGGAATCCTACTAGAAAAGCCGTACATTAACGGAAGTCTCGCCACAATTGATTGAGGATGAATACTTAATATATTTTTTTCCGCTAGTGCTTTGTGTTCTCCATAAACGCAAATCGGATGGAGGCTATCTTCTTCTTTATAGGGTGCATTTTTACCATCGAACACCAAATCAGTGGAGGTGAACACCAAAGGAATTTGATACCGAGCAGCCAATGTAGCTAAATATTCACTAACGTGAACGTTGAGTGTAAAAGATAATTCGGGCTGTTGTTGGCAGGTATTTGGTTTAGAAAGAGCGGCAGTATGAATAATTGCATCAGGTTTTATTTGCTGAATAAATCGTTCCAACGAGGGAAAGTCCCTCAAATCCAGAGAAATTAAGTTGATATTTTTAGCTGTAATGCTATTGATATGATAAATACCCGATAATGCAGTCTCTATTGGTGCGGTTTGTAGCAGCATTTCTCCTAAGAAACCTGAAACTCCAGTAATAAGAACTTTTTTCATTGTCTTTCGTAGTTTCTGCTAAAATTTGCTCTAGGACAGTTTAAAATCAACTATTTTTGTTTTACAGTGGCATAAAGGTAACTATTTCCCATTCTTGTCATATGTAACAGATTTTGAAATTATTCATTCAATCAAAACTCTAAACATGTTGATAGACGTTAATGCTATTCTTTCTGAGCGCGTACTGACGATGGAAGAATCAGCAACACTAAAAATGGCGCAATTAGCTAGAGACCTAGCAGCAAAAGGACATCGAGTAATCAATTTAAGTATCGGAGAACCAGATTTTGATACGCCCGAACACATTAAAGCAGCGGCTAAAAAAGCACTTGACCAAGGTTTTACTAAATATACTCCAGTGCCTGGATTAGTAGAGTTGAAAAAAGCGATTCAAACAAAATTTAAGCGCGACAATAATTTAGATTTTGAATTAAATCAAATTGTAGTTTCTAATGGTGCAAAACAAACCATTTCTAACATCTGCCACGCTATTCTAAATAAAGATGATGAGGTTATTATTTTGGCACCTTACTGGGTATCTTACTCCGAAATGGTAAAAATGGTGGGGGGCGTACCTGTCATTTTAAAAGCAAGTATTGAAACGGATTTTAAAGTAACTGCGCAAGAAGTGGAAGATGCCATTACAGCGCGTACTAAGGCAGTCTTGTTCTCTTCACCTTGTAACCCAACAGGCTCTGTTTATGAGTATAACGAGCTTAGAGAAATTGCTGAAGTAATTGGTAAACACCCACATATTCAAATTATTTCTGACGAAATTTATGAGTACATCAACTTCACAAGCAAGCATGTAAGTATTGGTGCTTTCGATAGCGTGAAAGAACAAACCACAACCGTTAACGGCTTTTCTAAAGGCTTTGCTATGACAGGTTGGCGTTTGGGCTACATGGGCGGACCAAAATGGATGGCGGAGGCTTGCTCCAAAATACAGGGTCAAGTTACATCGGGGGCAACAGCTTTCGGGCAGATGGCAGCCGCTCACGCATTGACTTCTGATTTGACCCCTACGCACAAAATGTGCGAAGCTTTCCAGAAAAGAAGGGATTTAGTACGCAATTTACTAAGTCAGATACCTGGTTTTAAAGTCAACAATCCACAAGGGGCATTTTATATTTTCCCTGACGTAAGTGCCTACTTCGGTAAAAGCAGTGCCGACATGATAATTCAAAATGCAGATGATTTGTCAGAATATTTACTAGCAAAGGCGCATGTAGCCGTTGTTTCTGGCAGTGCTTTCGGGGCGGAGGATTGCATTCGTCTTTCTTTTGCAGCTTCTGAGGAAGAACTCAAAGATGCTGTTTCAAGAATCGCTAGTGCGATGAAGTCGTTGAAATAGTATCTTATATCGTACAGCATTTTTAGAATTAATCAAATTCCAAAAATGCTGTATGGCATAAGATAGTTGTAAACTTTCCTATACTTTTGCTTGGATAGCCAAATTCCCTTTCTATATTTACTTATAATTAACACAAAATGGATAAAACTAGCTTATCCAAGCATCAAAAAACACTAAAAAATCTAAACCAGCTTAGTCTAATGGACAAGCAAATCAACTAACTAAACAATGAACCTAAGCAACTTAGATTGGACAATTATCGCAGCCTACTTCCTTTTTGTAATCATTGTTGGATTAATTGCTTCCAGAAAAATAGGGGATAGCGTAACAGATTTCTTCCTTTCTGGTAGGAATATGTCTTGGTGGTTGCTTGGGGTTTCTATGGTAGCAACTACTTTTTCAGCGGATACGCCCAACTTGGTTACCAATCTTGTACGCAATAGTGGTGTAGCGGGCAATTGGGGATGGTGGGCTTTTCTATTGACAGGCATGCTAACTGTTTTTGTCTATGCCAAACTTTGGCGACGCTCTAATGTGCTTACCGATGTAGAATTCTATGAACTACGTTATAGCGGTAAGGCGGCTACTTTCCTGCGTGGATTTAGGGCATTGTACTTAGGTTTAGTGTTTAATGTTTTAGTCATGGGTAGTGTTTCTTTGGCTGCTGTCAAATTTGGAGAAGTTATGTTGGGAATGCCAGGCTGGTTGACTTTGCTGATTGCAGGGTCTATTACATTGTCTTACAGTGCATTTGGCGGGTTGAGGGCTGTTATTATGACTGATTTCGTTCAATTCTTTTTGGCTATGATTGGTTCTATCTGGGCTTGTATTTACTTAATTAACCTCAAGCAAGTTGGTGGATTATCGAATCTGATAGCCCATCCTAATGTCAGCGATAAATTAAATTTTTTACCTAGTTTTTCTGACCCTAATGTTTGGGTTCCGATTTTGTTAGTGCCACTTACTGTACAATGGTGGGCTTCCTACTATCCTGGAGCAGAGCCAGGCGGGGGTGGATATATTGCTCAACGAATGTTCTCCGCAAAAAATGAACGCCATGCTATTGGCGCAACATTGTTGTTCAATATTTCACATTATGCACTACGCCCATGGCCTTGGATTTTGATTGCTTTGGCTTCTATCATTGTTTTTCCACAAGTTGCGGACATCAAAGTAGCATTTCCGAATATTTCAGATAGCAAACTAGGGGAAGACATCGCTTACCCAGCTATGCTAACTTTATTGCCGTCAGGCCTGCTTGGCTTAGTAGCCGCTTCACTTATTGCGGCTTTTATGTCCACAATGTCCACCCAACTCAATTTAGGAGCATCTTATCTAGTAAACGACTTTTATCAGCGATTCATCAAACCTACGGCTTCGCAGCGAGAATTAGTTTGGGTAGGACGTATTTCTACCATAGTTACTGCATTTTTGGGTTTTGGACTAGGGCTTTTCCTTACCGATGCTAGCCAAGCATTTGATTTACTACTTCTGCTTGGCTCTGGTACTGGATTGATTTATATTTTGCGGTGGTTTTGGTGGCGAATCAATGCTGTAACTGAGATTGTAGCGATGATTGCTTCCTTGCTTATTGCGAGTTATTTCACTTTTTTTCATGATCAACTTGACTTTTTTCCGCTCGAAGGCTGGCAGAAAACCATTACAGGTGCTTTGCTAACAACTATTATCTGGATGATTGCTACTTTTTTTACTCCACCGAGTTCTGATGAAAAATTGCGTAACTTCTATCGCCTTATTCAGCCAGGAGGAAATGGTTGGGACGCTGTTATTCATAAAGCGAATGCCGAAGGAGAACTATTGTCTAAATCAACAGGTCAATTACCACTGGAGCTGCTTTGCTTTGTAGTAGGTTGCATAACGGTTTATAGCGCACTTTTTGCTACAGGTAGTTGGATTTATGGCAACACCAACACCGCTTTATTACTTACTGCTATTGGGGTAGGAGGAGGCATCTTCTTGTTCAGCGTATGGCAAAAATTGAGAACACAAAAGTAAAGTTAGTTAGCTTTATGTTAGCTATTTTGATGGCTTATGGCTTTTCTTTTTGTCAACATTATAGGTTTCACTCTTGTAGCTTTCTTAAAAGACACTAATGTTCTACTATTTGAAATTTACTAAGCATTTGTTTAATTGTTTTTATCTTCTGTTTCCTCTAGGCTTCCGACCATTTACTTTTTCATAAGCATCAATGTATGCTGCTTCTAATATTCGAGCTGCTTCATTATTAGGTATATTCTTCACTAGGATATGCCCTTCAAAACGATACCAATTAGCAACAATATTAAAAAGTTCTACTTGCTCGCGAAGCCGTTTAGATAGCCCATCTTTATCAATTGGATCACTACTAATTCCGTATTTTAGTACCTCATCTTCCAATAAATCAAGTATTTCATAAAGATGATGTAGCTCAGTGTTTTTTTGTTGTTTCCGTGATATGTTGCCATGGTCTATGCTGCTATCGTTGACCAAGCAATTTGATTACTGTAGGTTTCATAACTTACGCTGGGTAGAAAAGTGAAATTTCGTTTCGTTTTTCGTTTGTAAGCTTCGGCTGCTATGTGAAGAAGAGGCTCAAAAGTCAAATCCTTTGGCATTTCACTTGGATTATGAAGTACATCTTCAAATATTTCTTTCCCGTTTGCTACTACACAGGCTCTAGCGTACAAAAAATGATCTACTGAAAAAGAAGCTTCGCCAATATTACGAGCATGTTCAGGAGTGTCTAATTGATATAGCTTTTGAGCTAATAATTCTTGAAAAGCATAAATTTGGCCTAGTGTATAAGTAGTTAATCTTTCTATGGCGGGTTCAATAATAGCAGAATTATTATCTTTTTCCCAGTTTAATTGATTAATGATTTCCCAAAATTCTTCCTCACCTAGTAATGGAGGTATCTTACTGCGAATGTGTATTTCTATTTCAGCATCGCTATGATTTATTTTGAATTGTTTTAACCAATCCGTAGTTAAATCTTCGATGTTTACTTTTAAAATGGCTGTCATTTTCTAAATGAAGTAGTTGAAATCGAATTATTCATACAAAAACGTCATCCAGTTTCTTATGGTTGTATTGGTAAATTGAAATTCTGTTTTATTTTTTGTTTATGAGCCTCAACTTATCATTAAACCAGTAAGTCATACTGCTGCAATACGTTTTTCAATATAGATGCAGAGTGCTGGAGTGCCGCTTCTTCTTCCAAAGTTAATTCTGGAAGTATAGTTTGTTCAATACCGTTTTTGCTGATTACGACAGGAATGGAAAAGCAGACATTGCTAATAGCATAATAATCTTCTACCAAAGTACTAATAGGGACGGTACGTTTGTTGTCTTCGTAAATACTTTCTACCACTAAGGCTACTGCCGTTGCAATCGCAAAGTTAGAATATCCTTTCCATGCCATCAAATCGTATCCTGTTTGTACAGAATCGTTAATTAATGTTTGCAGATTGATGGACTGCTTAATTCTTTTTCCACCAACAAAGGCTTTGCTCCAAACGGCAAATTGCGAATTACCATGCTCGCCTAATACGTAAGCACGAATATCGTCGGGGTGAATATTTAGATGATTGGAAAGTCCTTTTCGCAATCTAGCACTGTCTATGAGTGTCCCTATGCCTAAGACTTGAGCAGTAGGAACTTGTAAATGCTTAATGCAAAAATAGGTAAGAATATCCACAGGATTACTAACAAGAATAAGTTTTGCATTTGGACTTAACGCCATTAAACTAGGGATAAGGGTACTAAAAATTGTGATATTAGGTGCTGTAAAATCAAACCTACTGGTATAGTTCGTTTGCCAAGGCGCAGAAACACAAACAATGATAATATTGGATTGAGCAGTAGCCTCAACTTCTCCAGCGATGATAGTCGAAGTATGATTGACAAAGGAAAGTGCTTGCGACAAATCAAGTGCATCGCCTTTAGCCTTATCCATATTTCGATTGCAAAGTACCATTTCCTTGCATAGTCCTTTTAACATAAGGGTGTAAGCCACTGTTGAGCCAACATGCCCCATACCAATGATTGAAATTTTCATATAGCTGCTTTATTTGTAGAATCTAATTCATCTAGTAAATGGAGTGGACAAGCAGAAAGTAGCATAAATTTGTGTTCATATAGGTTCAGTCGCGTGGAAACAATATATCCACTGCGCAAATCTGTTACCGTCTCCATATTATCGTACAATCTAATTACTGTTGACCTCAAAGTTGAGGACTCCTCAAGGAGCGAAACGCTCAACTGAATCGGAATATGCGTTTGGTAGGTATAGTACATGAAATGAATACCAGCTTCTATTTGCATTAATTGGTAAAGCCCCTGCCCTTCGGCGAATAAGGTTTGTTCATTTTTTTGGACACTTACAGAGGACGCTTCTAACGCTTTCAACAAACGTTCATATTTTTCCAATAAAAAGTCAACTTCTTTGTCGCCAAAACCATCCATCAAAGATCTAATTTCTACTCGAATTTGGTCTGTTTTATCCTGTAAATAGTTTCGGCATCTAAATTCTAGTAGCTCAATATCCACTTGATAATTAATGATGGGGGTTATGCTTCGGCTAAATTGAACATCTTTGTATTTGTAGTTATCTCTTAGCTTTGTAATCAAATCGTTGAGGATATTGCTGGGTAGGCTTGAGGTTAATACGTCCGCTGACCTATCTGCTAAATCCATCCACTTCATGTCTATGGCAGTAATATAAGGTACGCTGGCTACCCCTGACTTTAGTTGAGTATAAGTCAAACTTTCTTTTATTTCTGTGATGGAAGAATCTAACTGATAATATTTCCAGTTTTCGATGTCTTTTTCCTCTTTTTGGTCATTATATATAAGCAAATCGGTTTTTATGGCATTCATTCTTTCCTGCAATGTGTTGTAATAAGTCATTGTATTTTTTTCATTGGGCACGAAAGGAGACCAGAGCGAACAGTCAGCACCCAAACCAATTTGTAAACGGTGAACATTTGGAATTAAACGTCCCGTCTTTTTATCATAAGCGATATTAAAAATAATAGGTACGTTGTTCTTGATGGAGTTGAGTTGTTCTGCTGAAAGGGCTGTAATCTCATGCTCTATTTTACGCTTCAGTGCTCTGCCTCCCATGCTCTTGTCGTAGCCCTGTTCCGCCAACCATGCTAAGGTATCTTCTGTAATGTTTAAAATGGTACTTCTTTGCATAAATCCATCCCTTTGCAAAAGTGCTTTAATTTGTAATCTCGCAATATTTAGAATATGCGCTTTTTCTAAAGGCTGAAAAGTTACAATTCTGTCAATGCGATTGATAAATTCTGGACGAAAATGCCGCTCAATCGCTTTTCTATAAATCGCTTCGTCTGATATTGTGGAAGAAACACTAATTTTTTTGTTAATTTCCTGTGAGCCAATATTAGAAGTCATTATGATAATCAAATTAGAGAAGTTAACCACTCGCCCTAAACTATCTGTTAAACGTCCATCATCTAGCACCTGAAGCAATAGATCATACACCGAAGGGTGTGCCTTTTCTATTTCATCTAGCAAAAGCACACCGAAGGATCGGTAGCGCACGCGTCCAGTCAAAATTCCTTCTGGATTAACTTCATCGCCAATCAATCGAGATACTGCATAAGCATCAATATACTCGTTCATATCCAACCTAAGTAAGTATTCTTCACTCCCCAAAAGATATTCACAGAGCACTTTTGCGGCTTGAGTTTTTCCTACACCTGTTGGTCCAATAAATATTAAGGAAGCAATTGGTTTATCAGGGTTGTTGATCTTGGCTTTCAATAAATGAATAATATTCGTTAATGCCTGCACCGCCTGTTCTTGCCCAATTAATTTGGCAGCTATATTTCGGCTAATTTCATTGGCATTAAATTTTTCACTGTCCTCAAAAATATGCTCTTGCAAGCCAAACATGGACTTAAACTCTTTTCTTACTTCGGGTAAATCAATTTTTTTACCCTCATATTTAACCGCCAACTGATGCACCAACTTCATCACACTTCCTGGTAAAGCATTTTGTTTGATATAGGCGCGCTGCATAGTAAAAAGTTGGTGAACAGCTTGTATGGTAAATTGGCAATTGTGTATAGTTTCTACGGCGGCTCTTTGCTTTAACACCATTTTTACCGCCGTCAATAAATCGGGCGGAGTCAAGCGCAATACTTGAAATAAGTCAGCAAATTTACGATCTTTTTCTTGTATAATTTTCCATTCATCAGGTGTAGCTACTAATACCACATTAAGACTTCTTGTTTCTAGGTGTGGTTTTAGTACATCACTTAAAGTCATGGTATTTTTGGAAGATTTCCCAATTCTAAGCAAGGCAACAGGATTGTTAAAAATCATTGTTTCTGATAAATCACTGTGTTCGTAGGGTTTTTTAACGTAATTGATAATCGCTTCAAATCTCCTTTGCCAAGACCCCACAATACTCATGCCAGCAATAATTCTATTAGGGTCAATATCCCAAAGCCCATGTTCTAATTCATCGTCGTCCTCTTCTCTATTGGAGAGGTATCTATACAAACACTCTTCAATGAGCGATTTTTTACCTGTACCCATTTCTCCAACTAAGACAACAGCACTACGCTTGGATTGGTCAAATAGCAAAGGATAAAGTTGTTCTATCTCTTTTTCTCTAAAATAAGCACGCTTTATCTTAGGATAGGAGTAGTTAATACAATCACCAATCTTCTCTATTTCCATTTCTCCTGAAAAGGAATCTGTATCATTGAAAATATGGTAAAACGAGCTAGGATTCGATAACTCAAATCGGAATTTGCTATTGATTACATTAATCGGTATTTTAACGTAGGTAATAAATTCTCTTTTTGCTTTCAGGTAATGCTCAGGGTTTAAGTCGTTACCTAAACCCTGCTTTATCTGCATTAACTTCTTCTTGATGACTTCTTCTAACTCCTGTTTAAATTCTTTTTCGTTTTTTATTCCTACATTTGAAATAAACATATAATTTTGTAGAGTGGGTAAATACACAAATTGGAGTTGTTCTATTTCAAAAGTTGCTACACCAAATGTTCCATCTATTAGTTGTTGACCTATTTTTGTAGATAAATGAAATTCACCATATTTAATAGCTGGTGAAAAATGATACCAAAGCAAGCGAGTTAAATCGTTTCGACTTAATTGATTACCTCTTAACACAAGTTTTAACTGTCTTTTGTATTGAGCTAAGGTTGTACTATAGTGTTTATTAACTATCTTGGGCAAGGGAAGAAAAAGTGGCTGAAGTTGAAACATAGAGTGCCCCTGCGTCTTTAATTCTTTCACTAAGGTGGGCACTTTGAGCTGGATTTGTGGCATAGTTACGCTTCAAAATTTATGTTACTATTTGTGTGAAGGTGTTAAATAAAAAATATTTAACGCTTCAAGTAACGATGGAATGTGACAAAGTTACCCTGAAATCTTTATGTTTGGAAATACGTTCGAGTAATTTATTAAAATTGAGCCTAAATTAAACTGATTTATGTCAGAAAGTATAATAGAAATAGAAAATAAAAATTTCAAATTCAAAGAGTTACGTGTCTATTCTTCTACAGAATGGTTGGCGGATAATCGAAAGAAATACCGTCAGGTTTTCGACCGATATAGCACAAGTTATATCTACGCAGAGCTTTCTTTTTACAATAAACTATTTGATAATCTTGACTGGGAGATTAATATCGAATTGAAATGCTACGCTCTAAAAAAAGTAAGAAAGGAAATTTGCAACCTTGAATTTCGCAGAAAGGTAAGTAAGTACGACCATGTGGTATATGTACGCGAAGGCTGGGGCAATAAACAAGAAGGTGCATTCTGGAAAAAAGGAACTTACTACTGGGAAGCGTGGATAGAAGGAGAAAAACTCGCAACAAAATATTTTTACATCGAGGATGCAGGTAGAGAAATTACTTTTTCTGACAATCCATACGTTGAAATTCAATCCGTTAAGTTGTATGAAGGACCATACGAGGATGTTCCTTTGAATGATAGAATTTATTACAAAACCTTTAATGGTGAAGATGCAAGATATATTTATGCGGAGATTGTCCTCAAAAACTTGAATAGCACCAAGAATTGGCAATGTGAACTATTTAGTAAGTTCTATAATAATGCTAGAGAGCTTAAAGGTCAAGTCATCAAGCTCCAACGTATAGAAAAAGATACGGATACGATTACCATTTCTGCGGGATGGGGTTCAAATGTGCGTGGGTCTTGGCGCATGGATCACTACACTGCCGAGATTGTTTTTATGGATCAGCTACTGGCGGTCGTTCCCTTCGAGGTAGAAGACGACTTTGAAGAGGGTATCAATCAAGTATTTAGACCCAATCGTGCTACATTAGTAATGACCTCGGAGCATGATGAGCTTACCTTTGAAGACGTTGTTAGTAAATTAGATGCGCTGATTGGTTTGACAGAAATAAAAACACAAGTAAGCGACCACGCTAGGTACATCCAATTCCTTCAACTCCGAAGAAAAAAAGGTTTTGAGGAAAAAGACGAAATAAATGTTCATTCCATCTTTACTGGAAATCCTGGAACAGGCAAAACTACGGTAGCTGGCATGATGGGCAAACTTTACCAAAAAATGGGCTTGCTCTCCAAAGGTCATGTCCATGAAGTGGATAGAGTGGATTTAGTAGGTGAATATATTGGGCAGACCGCACCAAAAGTTCGAGAAGCCATTGAAAAGGCTAGGGGAGGGGTACTATTTATTGACGAGGCGTATTCCTTAGCACGCTCCAACGAAGACAGTAAAGACTTCGGGAGAGAGGTCATTGAAATTCTAGTGAAAGAAATGTCAAATGGACCTGGCGATTTAGCTGTAATTGTGGCTGGCTATCCTAAAGAAATGCAGAATTTTCTTGACTCCAATCCTGGATTAAAGTCAAGATTTAGACTGAAATTTGAATTTCCAGATTATCTACCACAGGAACTATCAAAAATAGCACAGTACGCTTGTAAAGAAAAAGGCGTAAACCTTGAAAACATAGCAAAGATAAAAATCGACGAAATTATTACAGAAGCATATCGCACGAGAGACCGCTCTTTTGGAAATGCTCGCTTTGTGTATGACATCATCGAAAAATCGAAAATTCAACTTGGTTTGCGTATTATGGCTAGTCCTGAACCAGAACGCTTGGAAATGGATAAACTAGCCCTCATTACTAAAGAAGATGTAGATAAAATAGATTTGAAAGCACCGATTGGCATTCCGAATATTCCTATTGACGAATCACTACTTAGAAAATCTATTCAAGAATTGGATAGCCTAATTGGTATGCATAAGGTGAAGGAACAAATAAAAGAACTGATAAGCCTAGTACGTTACAATCGAGAAACAGGCAAAAGTGTACTAAATAACTTCTATTTGCACACTGTTTTTGTTGGAAATCCTGGAACAGGCAAAACTACAGTAGCACGCATTCTAACCACCATTTATAAATCGTTGGGCATCCTAGAGCGTGGGCATATGGTGGAAACCGACCGACAAGGTTTAGTAGCAGGTTATGTTGGACAAACCGCCATAAAAACAGCCGAAAAAATTGACGAAGCTATGGGGGGAGTATTGTTCGTGGATGAAGCTTATGCCCTCACCATGCGCTCCACTTCTACACAAGGCGACTTCGGTGAAGAGGCTATTCAAACCTTACTTAAACGTATGGAAGATAATAGAGGTAAGTTTTTTGTATTTGCAGCGGGCTACCCCGATAACATGGAAACTTTCTTAAAAGCTAATCCTGGCTTAAATTCTAGGTTTGATAAAATTCTAAAATTCGACGACTACTCGCCTGACGAACTATTGCAAATAGCCCTAACTATGCTTAATGAAAAAGAGGTCTTTGCTACGCCTGAAGCTCAGGAATATCTCAAAAATTATTTTGCTTTTATATATCAGTATCGAGATAAATATTTTGGTAATGCTAGAACAGTACGACAAATTGTCAACGAAGCTATCAAAAATCAAAATCTACGCCTAGCCAGTTTATCTGTCGAACAACGTGCTCAGTCGTCTATTCACACACTAACATTAGATGACGTTGCTAATTTCAAACTCAACAACGATAACTTGTTTGAGAAAAAGTTAATAGGGTTTGCAAGGCAAAAGGAATAGTTATTAATTTTAGCCGTTGCTCTCCCCTACTTCATTTTTCTATTTAATTAACATAATATAAATTATAGGACAAATTAAGTGAACAACTTTTTTAATCCCTACGATGATCAAAAAAATTATATGAGATTATATAAAAAATGGGTAACTTACTGATTAACTGCCTTTTGTACCAATTCCAACATAGCTAAACTAAGAAATGCCTTTGCTTCTTCACCTTGTATATCTTGGTTGATGTATTTAAAAGCACGCTCCTGTATGTTTTTATTGGTTTGTTCTGTACTAATTGCGCCTACTTCCCTATTACCCACCAATACAGGAAGCGCAAGTGGATTATTGCCAGGACTAAGCTGTGCCACAGGTTGTTTTTTACTATTAGTGAAGAGTTTGCCCTCTTTTATAGTGCCGAAGTACATTTTATCAACAACGACTTTGACTTCTTTTTTCTTAATCCGATAAATCATTTCGTGCGCTGTTGTTCTGACGTAAAGTAAGGCATCATCGTTGCCGACATATTTCTTATAAGCATAAGCCATCAGAGGTTCCTGATAAATAGAGGTAAAAACGCCCTTCCCGGTAGTGGTAATACTTTTCTTTAGAGTTTGATTCACTTGATTGAGTGAAAAAAGCCTTAATTCCTCTCTATTAAGTGGAATAAGCTGCTCCACAAATGGCTCGATTTCTTTGCGCATGGTGTTGATATCGTCTTGCACCCGAGCATCTCTTGGACTAAAATTTTTAAATAGTGTACGCAATGTAGAAAAGCCAACGGCTAATAAAATTAGACTAACCACCACAAAAGCAAGCAACGTTAATGCTATCATACTGAAATCATTGTTAATGAACCTGTTGATTTATCTAATAAGCAATAAGCTAAGTAAACACAAATAAGCACTTTGCAAAAAAAGTAATTTTTAACATCAAAGTGCTTATCTATGAAAGGATATTTTCAACCTAAATAAGAACGAAGGTCGTTTTTGTTATAAGATTTACGCAAGCGTCGGAT
>DAITMC010000081.1:0-14054 GCA_036835365.1 Saprospiraceae bacterium | reverse complement strand
AACGCCGACGACGAATTGTCCTTGAATACCTGGTCGAGCAAACAAAAATCCTCTGTTAGGATCAATCCGTAAAGGTCTTCCTTCTCCCAGTATATTATCTAAATTGTAAACAGGAGCAACCCATCTCAATGTATCATAAGGAGGAGATGCTGGTACGGGAGGTCTAGGTAGGTCTAAACTGCCGCCAGTAAATGGAGTACAAAGACTATATACCAATTGATCTTGATTCTCATCAATGGCACCATGGTCATAAAAAATAGGATTGTCCACACAAACAAAAATAGGTGGCCACTCTTTGAATCGTGGTGAAGAATTGCACACTCGTAGTGCAGCGGCTGTAATGATGATATCATAAGTTGCTCCAGTTTCTAATGGATTAACAACATTTGCAATCGTTTGATTACGGCAACAGCGTTGATACACAATTTGGTAGCCATCGGGGCTAAACATCAGTGTAATCGTGTCACGGTAAGTAGAGGTGTGTACACATACATCTTGCGGAATAAGCAGGCAGCGGTCTTGAAAAAGACCGCGTAAGGTATCGTCTTGAGTAAATGGGATAGTGAATTGTTGGATTAAAGTTCTCGTTCTTGGATTAAAAACGCCAAGTGTAGCGGGATTGTCGAAAGGGGCATCATTAGCACCATAAAAACAATCTCGATATACGTTAAGCGTAATTTCGTATTGGTTGTTACCTAAGCAGCGGTAGCCAATATCCCCTCCTACAATATGAGAAGCAAAATGAACTGCTGGAAAGCAAATTACAAAGAAACAAATTGACCAAAGTAGCTTTGTATATGAGTTAGTTGTAGCATTCTTTCTGAGTGTAAAGATATTCATGCTCAGGGATTTCAAGTATTAGTGAATTAGTGAATGTTAAACTTAAAATGGATATATCGTTTCTATTTTGAGTGAATGCCAAAGACATTCACTCGTTTTATCGTTCAAATATGTCCTGTTCTATCTAATCGTCGTTTCCTCCCTTGGTGCTAAACGCTTTTGAGCTAGGTAGTACTTCTTCGTCCGTTACTTTGACTTCCACTTCTACAATCTCTACCCTACGCTCTAGCGAAGCACCTAAGCTGTAAATTGAATTTCTTTCATCTTCTAGCAAACCAATGACATAGTTGGGAGCTGTTTTATCACCAATAGGTTCTTGCTCTACGATTAATTTTTTCTGATTAATATAAGTCATCAAAACACCTCCTTTGTAGCTGCGAAAGAAGTTTTGAACACTCACAATTCTGCGAGCACTAAGATTGTAGTTGTAAGTTGGATTAGAGCGAGGACTAGCATATCCTCTCAACTGAATCCGCACCTCGTTGCCGCGCTCAAGGAATTGAAGTAAAGCATCAGCAAAGGTAGTTAAATCATCAAAACCTCGCTTTACTTCTCGCTCAAAAAATGCTTCATAACGCTCTGCCGTTAAGAATGCCTCTTCCTTGTCCATTGGTTCTGTAAAAAGTAGCTTAAATTCTTCTTTTTTATCGTAGTAGTCCTCCACTGTTTCGGCATAGCTTATGTCCGTAGTTCGGCTATTCGATTTTCGGTTTGGATAATCATTATCAAAATAAATAGCCAATGGCAAATAATCGCCAAAGGAAATACGTCTCAAGTAAAGTTCTGCTAAAAATACCTCTGAATTTTTTAAGTTGAATGTGTTTAGTTCCAATTCCTCCACTGGTTGGTAGCCTGGTTTGGTCGCTCTAATCACATAGGTTTTATCTAACTCTAGTGGGAATTTAAAGTCATTACCATATTCATTGAGTTGCTCTTGCACTACTTTTTCCATGTCCCCATCTACTTCAATTAATTGAATGTTTATGCTAGTGATAGGCAGTTTTGTTTCCATGTCATAGGTCAAGACTTTCAAATCAGCAGTAACAGGCGAAAGATAAATGTCTTTCTTAATCTGGTCAGGTGCGGTCAAGGGAATAAAAATCGTATCCATTTGTTTCACGAATCCATCTTTTGACGACTCTAATACATACCTCGAATCTCTGTCCACAAAAAATTGGTAAGCATTATCTAATGGATGAATTTGCTTTGCAATTTCTTCCAAAGAGCCATCCTCTTTTACTTCTAACAATCGAATGGAAGCACCAAGCAATTCTGATTGATCTACATTATTGAAGATATAAGCCAACAACTCTACTTTAATATCAAATTCTGCTGCAAAAATATCATCACAACATAATTGATATTCCTTTTCCATGTACGTTGATCCCTCCCTGTTGGAAGATAAATAGCCTTTTGAGCCGTCTTCATTTAGTGTAAAATAAAGGTCATTCAAACTACTATTAATGGGTTTACCCATGTTTTCGACTTCCCCCCAACCGTCTTTGGCTTTTTTAACCTTCTGAATGTCAAAACCGCCTAACCCAAGCAATCCTTCGGTGCTATAATAAAGGGTTTGCGTAGGAGAATGGAAAAAAGGGGTTACCTCATTTTCTGTGGTGTTGACCACTTCCAAATTCTCAGGCTGTTCTAGGTCGCCCTCTTCATTTATTTTAGCTACCCAAATGTCTAACTTACCCTTGCCGTTAGGCTGGTCAGAAGCAAAGTAGAGGTATTCTTCTTTTGTATCACTATCCTGTGCTACACTTGGATGGGTGTAAGTATATTCCTTATTATTAATGTGGTTGTTTAACTTTTCTGGACTACTCCAGCTACCATCTCGCTGTTTTTTCTGCGTAAAAATAGCACATCTAATCTCTGCACTTCTATTGTCCAAGTAGTCGCATCGTGTAAAGAAACGCTGCGTACGTTTTGTATTATAAACTAAATTGGCGGTGTGGCGAAGGGTGTCGTTGATACCGTCTGTCAGTTGCTCACCTTTACTCCCATCCACCGAAAATAATATCCTAGCATAAGGGCGTTCTGTTGGCGTATTGTCTTTGTTACTTTGAAAATTTAAGGAAGAATAGAACAACGTATCGTTCAACATAAATGAGCCAAATTCTTTGTTTGGGGTGTTTATTTCATCACCTATGGGCAAAACCTTTACGTTATGCTGTACCTCAGCAATATCTCTTGACCATTTGGCATCTTTTATACCTCTTGTAGCCAGTTGTAGGTAATAGTTGGTTATGGCTTCATTACCTTGTTGTGTAGTTAAAAATTTATCGTAGCGTTCAATAGCATCTGTGTATTTACCTAGCACTTGGTAAATATAGCCCAGCCAATATTGTGTCAACGGGAATTTATCTTTATCTTCCGCTTTACTCACTGTTTGATAAGCATCTCTTGCTAAAATAAACGCTCCTGCCAAGCGAGCCGATTCGGCATATTTATAGCGCAAGCCTGTATCGTTGGAGCGGACATTCATAGCCAAACCATAGTAACGCATGGCGGTGTAATAGTCTTTATCTATATTGAAAGCTTCATCAGCAGCTTTCAACATTTGCTTATAAGTAACGCCATACGTTTCCCCTTGGTCAAATTTTTGACTATTTGCAGTGCTCAATACCCCAATTGTTAAAATACAACTCCAAAATATCTGCTTCATAATTATTTGGGTTTGATGCCCAAGTAGCGGGCTTTTATAACCGATTTTCAAGAATCTAATGAATTGAAAAAATGATTTTCTTGACATTTTAAGTATGTGTTGTCTTACATAAAATACAACAATTCTTTACATAAGTTCTGTAAAGAACTAACTATCAATTGAAACGACATATGCAATAATAAATATTATATAATTGGGCATATTTTCGTTTTATTCACAGGTTTCAAAGGAGCGAATATATATCTTAATGCAATTTCTATCCCTCCTCTACGAGAGGAAGCTGCTTGAAATTCAGATATATTGACATCATAACTGACACCAAGTAACCATTGCTGCATTTCTATTTCCATGTGTGGTATAATAGCGTCGCCGAAACTATCAAATCGGTAGGACGAACCAAACAATACTGCCAACTCCTGCGCTGGATTTCTGTTGATATGTATTTTGCCTGATGCGCCAACTACGCTTTCTTGATACGGACCTTGCAATTGTACCATTCCTCTAGCTACAAAATCGAATAAATCAGATAACATCAGTGTACCCATAGCATAGGTAGAATATCTTCTTTCTAACCGAATCTCGCCATCAATAAAAAATGCCTCTTTTGGCTCTGTAATATGATGAGCAGCTACGCCGATGTCCAATTTGGTGCGCTTAGTAATCGGGTGAGCATCTTGTGGTTGTAATCTCAGATTGATACCACTACCCAAATCCATGTTCAAATCATTGGTTCTACTGAATCCTTCTTTTGGTCGGTTTGGGTCGAATTGCTCTCCATCGAATTGTTGGTCAAATGTTAGATTAGTTGTTTTAAATGCTCTTTGGCTAATGCCTACATGTGCACCAGCAGTGATGAAAAAAGTGGGTGAAAGTTGAATAGAATAAGAGCCTGAAACCCCTATGTTCGTTCGACTCAATTTGGAAGTACCTGCTTGGTCAAACGATAAGAGCAGGCCTGCGGTGAAATAACTATTTTCTAAATCGTCTGTGTAAAATTTCTTTTCTAAGGCACTAGAAAAAGTAGTAAAGTTCAAGTCTGATACAGATTGCCATTGACTTTTGTAGTTATTAATAAAGCGAACCGAACCATGATGCACTCCGGCTAATGCAGGGTTAAGTTGCAAAGGCGAATGATAAAATTGCGAGAAATGCGCATCTTGCGCATTTGCTAACGCCACAGTAAAAAGCAAAGCAGTGAAAACTGCTATTTTTTTGAATAAAGCACTCATAGCATTAAGGTAATTACAACAGGTTTAACCTAAGCCAAACTAGCAATAGTAAACGAACTTCAAGTCGCTCTACTTTTCAAGAGCATTATTTCTATGTTACGATGAACACGCTTTCTTGTTTCATTCAACTGGAATAGAAAGATTTACAAGGAATAGAGCCTACAAGTAAAAAAAGTGTGTTTATGTGCTTAAAGCTAGTATTTTCAGTGCTTTAGTGTTGACAACGTAAATTGGGGTCTATATTTTTCTCCTCTTACTTTAACTAAAATTTCTCTATCAATGCTCGATAAGTACGATTGGCTTTTAATAAGTCTGGATTACCAATAATGACTAAATATTCTCTTGCTCTTGTCAACGCCACATTCAATTTTCTATCTACGCCCTCATCTGATGGAGAAATCAACAAATCCATTTGTTGTAAAGTATTGATACACAAAGAAATAATTATAATTTCTTTAGCACTTCCTTGATAGCGTTCAACGGTATCAATCGTAATCAAGTCGTTATTCATAGCGGGGTCTTGTGCTAGCACTGCTCGAATTTGTGCAATTTGCGCTCTGTAAGGTGTAATAACACCAATAGAGTCAGCAGAAATGGTTTTGCCCATTGAACGATATAATTCGACAAACTGAGTTAATAAAGATTTGATAATCAATGCTTCGTGTTTATTCGTCTTTTTAGTAAGGCTTGCTTCATCAGTAGTGCTTGGCAAAAAAAGTACCCTTTTTTGTGCTAGTGCAAACATCCATTCAGGTAGTATGGTCGAGTTGAATACGGTTGGGGTATTCTTTTGCTGGAGACTATGAGCAACGGTTTCTGGTAATATTTTTAAGGTATTTTGATAAAAATGTTCATTAGGAAATGCCATGATTTTTTCGTGCATTCTCCCTTGATGGCTCAATTGTGCATACGCCCAATGCCAGTTGTTGGCAATACAACGGTGAAAAAGTCGCTCAAAAAGAGCATTGCGTAAGTTTTTTAACCCTATTTTGTTCAACTCTTCGTCCTTTACTGCACTTTCTGTTTCATCTTGCAGCACTACTGCGGGCAACTGTTTGTGGTCTCCGATTAATACCACCTGCTCAAATTGAGTTAACATTCCTAATAAGGAAGGCTCAAGTAGTTGAGAGGCTTCATCAATGATGGCACGCTGAAAAGTCATTAACTTCAATAGCTCTGGCTTATTGGTAATCGAACTTACTGTGCCAACTACGATGCGATGTTGCTCTAAAATTGCCTTTATTTCTTTTCTTGACTTTGCAGAGGCAATTTTATTTTGCAAGAGCTGCTCTTGAAAGCGATACTCGGTAGCAAAGTGTGAGCCAATGCGTAAGTATTGCTCTTTTATTACTGCTCCAATGCGCTCAATAGCATCACAAATTTCATCTACTGCTCGGTTGGTATATGCCATTAATAATAGCTTTTCTGAAGTATTTTCTAGCAAATATTTGACCAAATGTTTCAGCATCATGCTAGTTTTACCAGTTCCAGGAGGACCCCAAAGTAAAAAATATTCTTTGGCAGAAATTATTTTTTGCAGCACTAAGTGCTGTTCGTCCGTCAATTCTGAATGATGTGCCAAATGAATAGGCTCGCCTTTTTGTGGAGGACAATGGGTAAGCCATACATTTCGCTTGCTGATAGGTTGCTGAAAAAACTGGAATAAGCCTTGATACTGCACGATAAAAGATTTATCCATCATGTCGTGTTCCAAATTCCAATGTCGGTATTGCTCGAAAATAGAAGTATTGAATTGTTGACTTCTGAGTTGAACTACTACATGATGAGCATTCAAGTCCGTAATTGAGCATTTAAAAATCTGATGCTTTAATATAGCTGGTTCCGTACTTCGGGCTTCTTCAAAAGGATAAAGTACCACAATATCCCCTTTTCTAAAATTGGCTAGCGGATTGGTGCGCGAAGTTCTTTCAAACTGAATAATGGGTGGATTATCATTGGTCTGATTGACTTTAATGGTCAGGTAGCTCAATACTTCAAATTGTTCCTCCTTGTCTTCAAAATCATCCAACCATAAAGAAGCCAAGCCATTAGCACTTTCCACCCCTTGTACGCCTGTTTTAGCTAGTTGATGTTCCCTAGCAATGAAGCCTGAAAAAGCATGAAGATACTTGCGCTCTAAAGGAGACAAATGGTGATAGACTTTTTCAAATTGTATAATATCCTCACCCACAAATCCTTTAATAGCCCCTAGTCTATTGCTATTGATTTTTGTAAAAGGCACGGACCGTTCTATTAGCCGAGTGGTTAACCCGTTTTTACTGAACCATTTGGTTAAATCTTTTAGCTCCCAGTCTAAAGCTACTAGCTGATTACGCACTTGCAATGCCTCGTACTGCTGTGCCTTAATGCGCGGTGCAAATCGCAATGATTTTTCTTGAACACTGGAGTAAAGAATATAATTCTTAGGATCAACTTTTTTACCGAAAACAGCACGAATCATTAAATCGTACAACAAAATTTGGATAAAGTGGGATGGAGTAATTCCGTATTGATTGGCTTTGTAAACTTTACCACTTTTTAACTCGACGATAGCCGCTTGGCGGTTTTGGAGGAATAATACATCCAAACGCCCCTGTAAACCATAGGTTTCCGCAAAAAAAGAAGGCTCTAAGAAACAATATTTGGGTTCGATGCCTTCCTCCTTAAAATCTTGCTGTACCATTTTTTTTAGTACCAAATAATGCCGTTGAACGGTTTGTTGAATTTCTTTAATTTCTCTATCGTCCAATAAACAAAATCCTAATGGATTGGTCTGGAGTACTCTGGGGAATATTTCCTGAAAAGAACGCTCAGGATAATTCATTAATTCATCCAAGAAAAAGTTGGCAATATTTCCAATAATCAAGTGTTTGTTGACAGGTATGGGCAAGAATTTCTTAAGTAAATAGAGTAGGGGTTCTGCTCCCCATTCCCCAAAGCAGCCTGCTAATGTGGAAACATCTATCAAATAATCTGGCGCTACTACAAATGCTCGTGGGCGGTGCACGCCTTCTTCGTCCACTTCTACATCCAATAAATTCAACGTAATTGGAAATCCAAACACTTGCCGAATGGCTTGTATGGTGGCATTAAAATGTTCATTTCGTTCAGGGATGTTACATTGGACTTTTATTTCTTGTTCGGGATGTTGCTCAGATTGTACAATAAGTTGCTCCTTTGCCCTATCTTCTTTCAGTGCGACGACCCTAAGTTTCGGATAAAAGGCGACTACCTCCACTTTGGAAATCGCCAAAGGAAAAGTTCTGGGTAGATAAGGCTGCGTATGCTCTGGAGCAACTACTCCAAAAATAGCTTCTATTGTGCGAGCAACTACATAGATACCTGCTTGTTGAAGCACCTGCAAGCCTTCTTCTTGTTGTGGATGCGGTTTGTTTTTAGCCTCCCGACGGAAATAATGAATTTTAGTTTGTAAGGTTCTGTCTATTTGATAAGTCTGGCTAACATAAACAATCCTAGAAAAAAGCGTCGAAAATTGAAGTCGCTCTTTTCGCGTAATTTCCATAATCATCAAATGGAGTAACTTATATAGTGCTTCAACCTTTTCATGAGGGTTTTGCTCTTTTTTTATAACTTTCTCTAGTTCCTTGTAAAATAATTCTCCAAGCGCTGCTTTATTCATGAGGCAAATATAAACGTCCTCTTTAGGAGGAACACACTTTTTGATTTAATCCATCAAGATTAATTTGCAAAATTTTCTAGTTTCGCAATTCAAACAAAACAAAATAGATGAATAAACAACTATTGGAAGGCAAAGTTGCCTTAATCACAGGAGGCGCTCGTGGCATAGGAGCAGCTATCGTAAAAGCCTATGTAGCACATGGTGCAAAAGTTGCCTTTACCTATCGTTCTTCGGCAGAAAAAGCGAATGCCATGGCTACTGAATTGGGCGATGGAGTGAAAGCGTATGCTTCGGATGCAGCATCTTTCTCAGCAGCAGAAGCATTGGTTAATGAAGTAATTAAAGATTTTGGCACAATAGATATTCTCATCAATAATGCAGGGATTACTAAAGATACTTTGATGTTAAGAATGAGTGAAAAGCAATGGGATGAGGTGATAGAAACGAACTTAAAATCCGTGTTCAACATGACTAAACAAATACTTCGCCCTATGTTAAAAGCACGCAAAGGTTCAATTATCAACATGAGTTCGGTGGTAGGTGTTTTTGGCAATGCCGGACAAGCCAACTATGCCGCTTCTAAGGCAGGCATTATTGGCTTTTCCAAATCTATTGCTAAAGAAGTGGGCTCCAGAAGTATTCGTTGCAACGCCGTAGCGCCTGGTTTTATTGAGACAGACATGACAGATGAATTGGATGAGAAAACCAAAGAAGCCTTTTTAGCAGGTATTCCAATGAAGCGTTTAGGCAAAGCACAAGAAGTTGCCGATTTATGTGTATTTTTAGGCTCGGATATGTCGCAGTACATCACTGGACAAGTATTGAGCATTTGCGGTGGACTTAATACCTAACTACTATGCGAGAAACAAGGTTTATTGAGCAAAAGAAAGAACAATGGCAAGCATCGGAAAGATTAATCAAACAGCCTTCCAAGACATCAGATAAACTATATGAAACGTTTATTCAAATCATGGACGATCTTTCTTTTGCTCGAACCTTTTATCCCAATCGCTCCGTTAAGATTTACCTGAATGGATTGGCGCAACAAATTTTTGCGAAGACCTACAAAAATCGAAAAACACAACAACATCGCCTGCTTTCCTTTTGGACAGATGAACTGCCCTTGCTCATGCACGAATCACGTAGGGCATTTTTAATTTCTTTTCTAATCTTCCTGACTGCCCTGTTTATAGGCGTGCTTTCTTCTGCTATGAATGAAGAATTTGCACAAGTTATTCTCGGTGATAGCTATATCGAGATGACAAAAGAAAATATTGCTTCCGGCGATCCTATGGCAGTTTACAAACAAAAAGGCGCATTGGGCATGTCACTGGGCATTGCAGGTAATAATTTGTTTGTCGCTTTTTTAACCTTTATTTTAGGGCTTTTCTTCGGTATCGGTACAATCATTATTCTAATCCAAAATGGGGTAATGGTTGGGGCATTTCAATATTTTTTTATCGATAAAGGACTTTTTTGGGATTCTTTTCTTACCATTTGGATACACGGCACACTAGAAATCTCAGCCATTATTATCGGTGGTGCTGCGGGTATTGTAATGGGAAGCGGGCTACTTTTTCCTGGCACTTTTTCGAGGATAAAATCCTTTCAGCGTTCTGCAAGACAAGGACTAAAAATAATGATGGGTATTGTACCTATCATACTGGTTGCCGCATTTATAGAAGGCTATCTCACACGCAACACCGATGCACCTTACTGGCTTAGAGGATTATTTATTTTGTTTTGTTTGCTTTTCGTTTTAGGTTATTTTGTCTGGTATCCACGTTGGAAGGTAAAGCATCGCATTAAACAAGTAAGGACAAATTTTAAGTTTTCACCCGATGAAAGTAAGCATATAGAATGGTATGCCATTAAATCCATCAGTAACATTATTAACGAAACTTTTGAGCTATTTATCCTCCATTTTAATAAAATAATCCTTTCTGTATTTGTTGTAGCTACCATTTACACAGGAAGTATTTATTTATTAGCCGAGGATATAATACAAAATTTTATTTTCCCTCGTAGTTTTCTAGGTACTTACAATGAGCTAGGGCAATTTTTTGTTAATCAAATTTATGCTTTACCTACTTTAGTTATTGTTTTATTCTCCGCTTTTGGCTATCTTATTTATAAAGCGTTAAGCCCCCAAAAAGATAAAAATAAATTATTACTATTGCAGTTATCTTTTCCTGTTGGTAGTGCTTATACATTAATGTACCTGACGGCATCTAGTGGCTTTTTTATAATCATTAGTATATTATTATACCCTATCCTATTTTTATGGAGTTATCATATTTTTAATAAAAAAGGTTATCCGCTAGCTAAATTGGCCGAGGCGATTCAAATCGTCAGTTCAGATTATGGCAGAGCAGTAGGTTTATTCCTAATTATCAGTCTTATAGGTTTTGTGTGCATTAATTTTTTAGACACGCTTGTCTTTTCTTTGCTAATCGAAACCACAGCATGGATTGTGCCATTTGAACAAGCTACTTTGGATAAAATAAATATAGTATTACTTATTTTTTGGACGATAAGTATAATATTAATTATTTTTTCCCTCTATTTAATTGCTTTTATGATTTATTATTATGTAGCGATGGAGGTAAAGTATGCAATTAGTCTAAAAGAAAAAATACAACAAATAGGGAATGCTCGAAAAATAAGAGGAGTTGAGCGAGAAAATATATAGTTCATCTATTATCATAGAGTTACAATTATGTTTTTACCATATAAGACCATTCGTTTAATTATCATAATATGGATTTTTTCACCTTTTTTTATAAAGGCAAATGATGTTTTAATCGAGGAATATCAAAAAAGCCCTATTTCTGTAAAGGAAATTAATCAAAATGATTGGAAAAAAACCACTGAAGACATTAATTATGACGATAAAATAAAGCCTGCTCGAAAGAAAAAAAATCTAGCTAAAGAAGATAATCAAAATGATGACACTCCAATGCAACATCTAAGGAGCATTTTAGCGACAATTGCTTTGGTTTTAATTACAGGATTAATTGGTTTTTTATTATTTCGCTTTGCTTTAGGAAAATATATTTTTCCGACAGCTAAAAATACCAGCATTGCTGCTACCATAAAAGCTACTGAAATAGCTCAACTGGAGGAAAATCTTAATCTATATGACCCTGCTCAACTGATTGAAAAAGCTATTCTAACCCAAGACTATCGCCTAGCAATACGTTTATATTACTTGAAAACGCTGCGCCAACTTTCTTTAAAAGAACTTATCAAATGGGAAAAGCAGAAAACAAACTACGATTATCTTCGTGAATTAAATACTTCTGATTTGAAAATTGATTTTGAGGAACTTACACAAATTTATGAGCGTACTTGGTATGGTCGTCAGCAGATTGGAGGATATGAATTTCAGCAGATTCAACCTAAGTTTGATTACTTAGTTAGCAAAATTAATTTAACCATTATAAATTCGTAACTATCAGAATAGGATAGTTACGAATTTATATATTTTACCTCATTGCTGTTTTAAAAATAGGTAGCTTTATATTTTCTACTTTCTCTTGGTAAGCAGCAAAATCTATTTCATAAAAGCGTTGTATTTTAGTCAATACACTTTCCGTTTCTGCTGTTGCCTGACGCATCAGTAAATCAACAGTCGGTGTCATTTCTTTTTCAATAGCCCCTAAGTAGCGACTTACAGTAAAAAGTGATGACAATAAATTATCGGAACTTCGCTGAATACCCTTTATATTTTCTGGTGCAAAATATAAAAGCTCAATCGTTTTTAAAGTATCTAATAATGCTTTACCCATATTATGAATTTCTTGATAAGTAGAATCTTTCTCGCTACTCATCATTTTTTGTACCATCTCAATACTTTCTTTTGCTGTGCGTACCCGATCGTAGCCATCCGCCGCTTTTTTTACTAAAGCATAATAATCATTATAAATGGAGGCGATATTTTCTACATCGTAATTTTTTACATCTAGGCGTGGATCAAAATGCACTTGGATGGTGGTAGAATCTTTATGCGTTTCGTAGGTAAATAATACTTGGTATTTGCCAGGCAATACAAAATTTCCTGGCGGCAAATTATCTTCTGCTTTTGCTTTTTCTCTTGATGGATAACGTACACCGTCTTGACGCAAATTCCAGTAAATTCTATTCATACCCGTATCCACAGGGGAGGTATATGTCCTAATGGTATCGCCAGCATTATTTATAATCTGGATTTTCACTTTCTTTTTTTCATCTTTTTTAGTATCCTCTTTCTCTGTGTTTTTTGCTTTGACCATAGGTTTCACCCAAAGAGTCATCATAGCGCCAGCAGAGCGGTTATCGCCTCTGTAAATGCCGTCACCAACAAATCGGGTACCATCATAAGAGCGGTAATTAGCAAGGTAAGCATCTGGCGATTCAAAGGCTTTGAAAGGTGCATCTAGCACTTTGCCCTGAGACTGTGCAATGGCGCGTATCGGACGAATATCATCCAGCACCCAAATAGAACGTCCAAATGTGCCAACAATTAAATCATGTTCGCGCGGATGAATTTTCAAATCAATGGTTGATACGGAAGGGTAGCCGTTCATCCATTTATTCCAATTTGTACCACCATCAATGGTAAAGTATAAACCAAAATCAGTGCCTAACCAAAGTAAGTTGGGCGCTACTAGGTCTTGGATGATAGCCAACGCATGACCTTGCACTTGTTTTTCATTCACAATTTGCTTGAAGGTTTTACCAAAATCGCTGGTATGAAAAGCCATTGGTCGCCAGTCATTTCGACGATAATCATTAACAACAACAAAGGCTTCGCCGGCATTTTTTTGACTGACTTCGATGAAAGGAATCCAACTGCCTGCTTTCATACCTGTCAGACGGCTTGCTAAATTTGTCCAAGTTTTTCCGCCGTCTCTAGTGAGTTGCAAATTGCCATCATCTGTGCCTACCCAAATCGTACCTTCATCTACTGGACTTGGCGCAATAGCTAGAATGGTCGTGTGGTTTTCCGCCGTGGTGTTGTCAATCGTTAATCCACCTGTTTTGATTTGTTGCTGTTTGGTGCTATCGTTGGTGGTCAAATCAGGGCTAATAATTTCCCAAGTTGTGCCACAATCTGAACTTTTATGCAAATATTGACTGCCGTAGTAAACGCCACAATCTCTGAACGGGTCTTGCGCAATGCCTGCATTCCAATGAAAACGCAATTCCTCACCTTCGGGATGTACTGGTTTGATGAAACGCGTTTTGCCAGTTTGACGATCAATGAAGCCCAAATTACCCCCTTGCGACATAGCATATACAAATCGGTTATCTTTAGGATGGAACAATACATCAAAACCGTCGCCAAAAAAAACTTCTTGCCAATCGGAGTTGCGGATACCTCCTGGTTTCCACACTGCGCTTGGTCCTACCCAAGACCCATTATCTTGCAAACCACCTGAAATGTTGTAAGGGTAGCTCATGTCGTAGTTGATGTGGTAAAACTGCCCAACGGGAATATTTTCTGCAAATCGCCAAGTTTTTCCTTTGTCCCTTGAGATGTAAAGTCCTCCATCGTTACCGTTAATCATATAGCTAGGATTATTCGGATCAATCCAAAAGGCATGATGGTCAGGATGTACTGCATTTTCGCCAGCGTATGGTAAAATTACTTCAAAATTTTTGCCGCCATCTTCACTTCTTGATACCAAAGAGT